>JANOHG010001318.1:0-10103 GCA_031406375.1 Archangiaceae bacterium
GCCACCGAAGAAGCAACGAGAACGAGGACGACGAAGAGCGCGCGCATCGGGAGCGCTGACTTAACTCACGTCGCCGCGTCGTCGTCTTCGGATTCGACGAACGTGTCAGCGATCGCTAAGCGACCGATTGGCCGTGGGTGCTTGAACCGACAGCCTGGCCCAAACCAATGAAGTTTATTGCCAGAGGAAGCAGGTCTTCTACATTCACCCGTTCCACTTGCACCCGGTGGTCGTTCTGGTACACGCCGCGGCGCCATGACCGCCATCGCGACCACTTCCACTGCAGGCCGAATCACTCAAGTTCTGGGCCCTGTCATCGATGTTGAGTTTCCGCCCGGCGGCCTTCCCGAGGTCTACACCGCGCTGAAGGTCACCAACCCAGGCATCAACGACCTGCCCGACAATCTCACCGTCGAAGTCGCGCAGCACCTGGGCGAGAACACCGTGCGTTGCATCGCAATGGACACCACCGATGGGCTGGCCCGCGGCACCTCGGTGAGGAACACCGGCAAGCCGATTCAGGTACCTGTCGGCAAGGCGACCCTTGGCCGGATCCTCAACGTGATTGGTGAGCCGGTCGACGAGCTGGGTCCGATCGCCGCCGAAAAATATCTTCCGATTCACCGACAGCCGCCGCTGTTCACCGAGCAAGACGTGAAGGTCCAGATGTTCGAGACCGGCATCAAGGTCGTCGACCTGCTCTGTCCGTTCACCCGCGGTGGCAAGATTGGGTTGTTCGGAGGTGCAGGTGTCGGCAAGACCGTTCTGCTGATGGAGTTGATTCGCAACGCCGCAATTCTGAAGGGCGGCTTCTCGGTGTTCGCGGGTGTTGGTGAGCGGACTCGAGAAGGCAACGACCTTTACGCAGAGTTCATCGAAGGAAACGTCATCAAAGTGACGAAAGACGAAAAGAACCACCCGGTTCGCGACGCGAACGGAAAGCTGCAGCTGATCCCCGGCACTTCGCAGGCGGTGTTGGTGTACGGCCAGATGAACGAGCCGCCTGGCGCGCGGGCCCGCGTCGCGCTTTCTGCGCTGTCGATGGCCGAGTACTTTCGCGATGACGAAGGAAAGGACGTGTTGCTCTTCGTCGACAACGTCTTTCGATTTACCCAAGCCGGCTCGGAAGTGTCCGCTTTGTTGGGCCGCATTCCCTCAGCAGTCGGTTACCAGCCGACGCTCGCCACCGAAATGGGCGCGCTGCAGGAACGAATCACCACCACCAACAAGGGTTCGATTACCTCGGTGCAGGCCGTGTACGTGCCCGCTGACGACTTGACCGACCCCGCTCCGGCGACGACCTTCGCCCACCTCGACGGTACGGTGGTGCTCAATCGGTCAATCGCCGAGCTCGCGATTTTCCCCGCCGTCGACCCGCTCGACTCGACTTCTCGCATCTTGGATCCCCAGGTTCTCGGGCAGGAGCACTATGGAGTCGCCCGGCGCGTGCAAGGCATCCTCCAGCGGTACAAGGAATTGCAGGACATCATCGCGATTCTCGGAATGGACGAGCTGTCGGACGACGACAAGCTGGTCGTCTCGCGGGCGCGCAAGATGCAGCGCTTCCTCTCGCAGCCGTTCTTCGTCGCCGAAGTCTTCACCGGCACTCCAGGGCAGGCGGTCTCGCTTCAAGAGACGATTCGGGGCTTCAAAGAAATCGCAGACGGCAAGCACGACGAGCTGCCCGAGCAGGCGTTCTACATGGTCGGTGGCATCGACATGGTGATTGAGAAGGCGAAAAAGATGGCGGCGCAGGCGTAAGACGATGGCGCTCAAGGTCGAAGTCGTTACTCCCGAACGGCGGTTGATTCAGGTCGACGCCGATGAAGTGATTGCTCCTGGTGCCGATGGCTTGTTCGGCGTTCGACCGGGTCACACCGCCTACCTCGCGGTGCTGCAGCCAGGGATGTTGACGGTGAAGGAAGGCGGTGGAGTCGAGAAGCGCTTCTTCGTCGCGGGTGGGTTCTGCGAAGTTGCGGACGATGTGGTTCGCGTGTTGGCCGATGTTGCCGAGCCTCTGGAAAGCATCGACCTGGCAGCGGCGCAGAAAGCAGTCGCCGACGCGGAAGCGAAGCTGCTCGAGATTTCGCCTTCGCTGCCTGCATACGAGGCGCAGCGCGTGGTGTTGGCGAAGGCGCAGGTCCGATTCGCCCTCGCCGCGAAGCGCTAGCGCCCGATGCGGTTCGAGTTGTTCCACGAAATCGTCGACCCTGGCAGCGCGCGGGTGCGGAAGTTCGTCAGCGATCGCGAGTTGAATTCCGAGGTGAAGTTTCGCAACGTCGCGTTCGACGAGCCGTTGGCGAAGCTGAAGGTTTTGGGAGGCGACGGCACCGTGCCTTCACTGTGGGACGGCGAAACGTTGTTCGTCGGAGCCGACGCCATCCTTGCCCGCCTGCTTGCGCATCTCGACGTCGGTCGCGCGTAGTCTGAAGAAGAAAAAAAGAAGCCGCCCTCAACTTCGAAGGCGGCTCCGGAAAGCAAGTTGCGACTCCCCTGCGGCTTTCTTACTTCGCCGCAGAGGAGGTCGCGCGTTGATTGTCTATCATCAAGGCACCACCTCCTTTCGGCCCAGCCATAGAACTGCGCGGGGCTCGTGCATTCTCCAACAGCGCCGGTCATCCGCAAGTCCCGAAATTGGGGAAAAAAGTGGGCAGAGGTAGTTGTCGTGTAAAATTCAGCGTTTCGACGAGGCGAGCACAGGCAGCCGAACCGGTTCACGTGCGAGGCGCGCGTCGAAAAGGCGATCTGCCGAGTCGGTAACTTCTTCTACGTAGAGCAGGTTCTTCTTCAAGCGCGCCGGAATGGCCTGGGTACCCAGTGCGGCGCCGAGCACAGCGCCGCACACTCCGGCGGTGACGTCGACTTCTCCCCCGCAGCGAAGCAGCAGGTTGAGCGCGTGGCGGATGTCGTTCGGAACTTTGAGCGCCGCGTAAAGGGCGCACAACAGCACGGGAGTCACGTGTGCTGGAATCCCAGGCTCTGCATCGAGCTGCGCTTGGGGCATCGCGATTCGCCGCAAGGCCTGCATCGCGCGGTCTGCATCCCAGCTGAGCACGCGGGGAAGATAGAAAATTTCATCGGCCAGCTCTAAATCGCAGCCGCTTGCGGCCTTGGAAACCTCTTCGCAAAACACCGCGGGTTCGATTGTGTCTCCCGACAATCCAAGCTGCACGGCGCGCGCGACCGCGCAGACTGCAGCAGCGCAGACCTGATCTTTGTGAGTCGTCACCGTCACCACGGAGGCGTCGTGTGCGAGCTTCGCGGGAGACGCGTCGCTCCACAGTCCCAAGACCACGCCGCGAGAAAGGCACGACGGGTCGCGAACGCCGAGCTCGGCGCCCGCGCTCATCCACGGAGTTCCCTTCAAGAGCGCTTCGGCTGCCCTCGTCGTGGAAGGAGGCGGCAGCAGAATCACGCCCTCTTGCCAGAGCCACGACAGATGCTGCGCCGCACTGCGGCCATCAACACGCCTCGCCTTCGCGATGCTCTCGGACAAGGCGAGCATCAGTTGGGTGTCGTCCGAAAATTGTCCTTTTGCAAAACGACCGCGGGGACGCGCGGCGAAGTCGTCAGCAAGTGAGAGTGCGCGCGTGGAGCTCGCTGGAGGAAGGCCGCGGTACGGAAATCCGAGGGCGTCGCCCACCGCGAAGCCAACGAAGGCCGCACGAAACCTGTCCTGGAGCTCGGCGAGAAGTAGCGGCATGTGCGGAAAGAAGCGCGAGAAGAGACTAACTTCTTTTCCAGGTGAGTTTCTGGTGATCGCGTGTGCGCAGCTGTGGCGCAGACACTTTCGCGGCGCTTTGCGTTGATCAGGCCCCGCAGTGTCTCATGGGAATCAACACTGCGTTTGAGGCTCGGGTCGTTACGAGGGCGAGGTTCACCATATGAAACTTGGGTCGTGGCAGTTTAATGCGGTGACACTATTCGTCTGTGCCAGCTCTGCGCTCGCGAAGCCTGGAGTCGCGGCGGCGACGTTCTGTCTCAAGTACCCAACAGCAGCCGCGTGTGTTGGTGCTCAGCCTGCCTGCACGTATTGCCACACGTCGGCGCCCGAGAAGAACGACTACGGCAAGGCGCTCGAAGCCAAGATGCCCGCAGCGAGCACTCCGCGGCCCTTGTCGGACGCGGACTTCGCGACCGCGCTCAACGGTGCGTTGATCGCAACTGAAGCGGCAGACAGTGACGCAGACGGCGTCACCAATCTGGTCGAAATCCAGAAGGGGACTCTTCCAGGAGACCGGAAGAGTTTTCCGAACGACGTTGCCTGTGCAGGTGGCACCAACCCCAGCTACGCGGTGTGCAAGTACGACTACAAGTTTGCCTACCGCAAGGTCTTGCTCGACTTCTGCGGCACTTCACCGACGTACGACCTACTCGAGATGTTTGCGAAGAGCACCGATGCGCAGAAGGTCGCGACTCTCGACGCCACGCTCGATGGTTGCCTGGCGAGTGAATTCTGGCGGGGCAAGAACGGGCAGCTGTGGCAGCTGGCGCATAAAAAAATTCGACCAGTGGGCACGCTGAAATCGGGGGAAGACCCAGCAGCGTTCGCGCCACTGGCTGACTACTACGCCGACTACCATTTGTTCGCGTGGGCGAGCACCGATGACCGCGACGCGCGCGACATCCTCACCGCTGATTTCACCGTGGCGCGCACGCTGCCTCCGACCAGCTACATGAAAGCGCCGGTCGCCTGCCCGAACCTCACCGACATCGAGTGTGGAATCGGCAACACCTGCTTGAAGACTGGTACCTACGCGAAGTTCTGTCAGCCGAGCCAGTTCGTCGCAGCGCAGTACCGCGCGGGAAATCTCACCAGCTCGTGGACCCTTGCATACAACGTGATGTTCACCGCGCTTCCACGCAACGCGGCGTCGCAGGCCTATCGGGCGTACCTCGGGCTCGACATCGCCAAGCAAGAAGGGCTGTTTCCGATTGCGAACGAGCCGAAGGATTACGACGGGAAGGGCGTCAAACAACCGCTGTGTCAGCAGTGCCACGCGACGCTGGATCCTCTCAGCTACCCTTTCCGCAACTACAACGGGCTCACGGATGACCCTGCGGTCGCAGGTGCGCAGCAACTGCAGTACTACCCGCAGCGCATCGAGAAGCTCTTTAGCAGCGAGGCGCCGAACATCGGGCAGATTCCCGAGAACGGCTTCATCCTCGGTCAGCCCGTCAACTCGCTCAAAGAGTGGGGCCAGGTGGCTGCCAATTCCGACGCGTTCGCGGTCGCGACCGTCAGCGACTTCTGGAAGCTGTTGATGGGGCAAGCGCCATTGCCCTAGCAGAACGCAGAGTTCACAACTCTTTGGAAACGGCTGAAGACGACTCACAACTATCGGGTGACGAAGATGCTCCATGAGCTGATCCGAACGGAGGCGTACGGTGCTCCGTAAAGCGATGCTGGTGGCAGCAGTGTTGGCGCTGGGCGGTTGTCCGAATCCCTCGGGAGGAGACCCCGATGGTGGAAGGGGAGGAGGAACCGGCGGCGAAGCAGGAGGCGCTGGCGGTGGCGGTGGCATCGTCGGCTCAGGCGGAGGGACGTCGTTCGCGTCGTCTGCCAAGGCCATCGTTCGCTTCAAACGCAGCGAACGACTCAACGCCGACTTCGCCAAGAGCCTGGGCCTACCGCCTGCGGCGGTTTGCAACGAGCTCGGGCTGTATTCGTGCGCGGCGGTTCATGGGTTGTCGCTGGGTGGGGTCGATGCCTACAACATCGGGTTGTATGAGCCGGTGCCGTTCACTGGCCTGACCTCGCCGTTGGCGGTCGACCGACTGGCGCTCGCGGCGTGCGTGCAGCGCGTCACTTCCGACCTGATGACGCCTGCGACGGCGCTGGTCTTCAAGGCGGTTTCGCTGGACCCGAACGGGAAGTTGAACAACGTCAACGCTGCAGAGGTAACCACCGCAATCGACCGACTCTACAAGCAGGTCGTCTTGCGCCCGGCGACCGACGCAGAAGTCGTGCACCTCAAGCAGTTGTACGCGGACATCGTCGCGACGAACAAGCCCGAGCCCGGAAAGATGTGGATGACCCTGTCGTGCTTCGCAGTCCTCACTTCCGTCGAGTCTGTCTTCTACTGAGAGCGACCTATGGCCCTGAAAAACAACGGACGACTGAGTCGGCGAGAGATGATGCAGGCGCTTTCGGCATGCGCGGCGGGAGGCGCAGCGGGGCTGTCGCCTTTCCTGTCGGGGTGCCGAGACCAGGTTGCGACACCGGAAGACAAAGAGCGTTGGCATGCCGGAGCCCGTCGGGACGCGCTCGGAAAACCCGCCAAGTTCTTAATCGTCATCTCTGCCAGCGGCGGCGCAAGCATCATCGACAACGCGCTTGCCGTGCGGCAGTCCGAGTGCGCCACTCCCAACACGCTCAATGTGTTTCCTGATGCGCAAGTGAACGCGATTGCAAACTCGCCGTTACGGGCGGTGAAGTATTCGGCGCCCGCGCTCGGTGCGATTCCGTTTCCGGTGAACGTGGATCAGACGCCGTTCATGACGAAGTACAAAGACAACATTCTCGTCGCGAGCTGTACGGGTACGAGCGTCAATCACATCATCGCGCAAAAGCGATCGCTGACTGGAAACGGCGCCTGGAATGGGCGAACGCTTCAGGAGGCGATGGCCGTCGAGTACGGCGCCGACTTCCCGATTCCCAACGTCAACATGGGCACAGGTGGCTACCTCGAGCGCGGCTCGGACGACGGGCTGCCGTCGTACGCCTACGCAGAGGCGGTCGCCGATGCGACCCGCTTTCCGTTTGGGCTCGATGGTGCGCGCGGCATCAAGGGCGCTCCCGACAAGGAACTGCTCGCGCTGGCGCGCAAGCTTCGCAATGAGAAACTGGATCCTCAGACGGTCTTCGCCCAGACGTTCTCGAAGTCCGATCGGCTCAAGCGCTGGTACGAGCATCGCGGCAGCCCTCAACAGAAGCTCGAGGCGATGGATCTGATTACCCGTCTCAACATTCTTCCCGACATGCCGCCGGCGATTCCGTTGGCTGAGTTTGGCCTGGGCGCTGCGCCCGAGGCGGCCGCGTTGCGAGTCGTGTTTCCCAACTTCCTCAACGATCCTTTCGAAGGCCAGGCGGCGGCGGCGTTCTTGCTGATAAAAAATCGCGTCAGCTGCGCCGTCACGATTGGGCCGAACTTCAACCTCGTGCTGTTTGGCACCACCTTCGCGAATCCACCGCTCGCGTTCGACTACTCGCACAACGACCACCGCGGCGCGCAGGCGATGATGTGGAATCGAATCTTCAGTGTGACGGACCGCCTGGCCACGCTGCTCAAAGGTGAAGTCTTCGACGCGACAACTGGCGAGACGCTGTGGGATCGCAGCCTCATTTACGTGGCGACCGACTTTGGCCGCACCAAGATGCGCGTCGCAGGCGCGACCACGTTCGGCTCGGGTCACGACCTCAACAACGGCTTCTTCATGATGTCGCCCATGCTCAAAGGCAACACGGTATTGGGAGGCGTCAATAAGAACACCTGCATGACCTACGGCTTTGACCCTGAGACTGGAACTCCCGACACCTCGAAGGTGTTGTCGAACGAGCGAGACATCTACGCGGGGGTCCTGCACACCCTCTCAGTCGAGACGCCAGGAAGCGGGCTGCCCGATGCGAAGGCGTTCCGCAAAGTCGTTTGAAGAAGCGCATTTCGTAGCGCCTCAAGTTCGGTGGGTGCGGATGAATGGGGGAACTTAGTTATCCAACGCGCCGCTGCGCGCCTTGCAAGTGCCCCGCCTGTTGCGCTTTCCAAGGTCCCACCGCGAAATGCTGGGTCAGCAAATCCAGAAACGCCCGCACGCGCGGCGCGACGTTGCGAGACGATGGGTAGACGGCGTGCATCGCAGCGGCTGGCACCGCGCAGTCATCGAGCACCGCCACGAGCTTGCCTTTCGACTCAGCCTCGGCGGCGAAGAACGAAGGGACTCGGGTGATTCCCTGCCCGGCGATTGCCGCGTCGAGCAGGATAAAGAAGCTGTTGCAGGCGATGCGCGCTCTTACCGGAACCGCAAGCCTTCGCCGTCGAACGATGAAGTTCCATTTGGCACCGCGCTCACTGTTTGCGTAGACGATGCAGTCATGGCTCGCGAGTTCGCGTGGAGTGCGCGGCGTGCCATGGGCGGCGAGGTAGGTGGGGCTCGCATAGCAACGGAAGCGGCCGCTGGCCTGGGCTTCGGGCCCTCCGACGGCGCGCGCGACGAGGCTCGAGTCGGGAAGTTCTCCCGCACGCAGAGCGAGATCAAACCCTTCGCTGATCAAGTCGACGTAGCGGTCACTGAGGTCGAGCGTCACCCGAACCTCGGGGTACTGACGGTAGTACTGCTCGAGCACCGGCCCGAGGAACAGTTCCGCGAAGGCCTGCGGAGCAGTGATTCGCAACTGCCCTCTGGGTGCAGCCTGCGCCTCGACCAAACACTTCTGCGCTTCAATGAGCGCAGCCAACGCGGGCGCGCATTGCCGGTAGAAGGCATCGCCAGCATCGGTCAAAGCGACCTTGCGTGTCGTGCGCTGCAACAGGCGAAGGCCGAGTTGGGACTCGAGGTCGGCGAGCTTTCGACTCACCGTTGATTTCGGAAGCCCAAGCATCCGGGCAGCACCTCGAAAGCCTTGAGCATCGACGACCGCCGAGAAGATTTGGAGCGCGTTGAGGTCTGGAAGCGTGTCCATCAGATGGTCCAGTTTGTCGCAGACGTCGCGATTGTCCACAAAGGCCGGTCGTGAAGCGTCGCGAAATTTCAGGCCTTGGGCACGGGGGTGGGTTCGCCGGCTGCGAAGTCGACGAAGGCCTTTATCCAGAGCAAGTTGACCTGCGTGCTGCGATCGATGGGCGTCGCAGTCGACGTCTCGAGCGTGACGACCCAGCGGGTTCCGCGCCGGCGAAAATAGTCGGAGACGCTTCCATCGTGATCGACAATCAACCCGCACTCGTCGGTGAGCTTGTTTTCATACACCTGAAGGTGAACCGCGGCTTTGGCGAACCCAATCGTGCGCCGCACCAGCGCTTGAAACGGCTCCCGTGGCCCGAAGATGTATGCGTAGTGACATGGCCTTCGAACCCAGGCGTCTTGGTGGAGGTCGATTGCCGCATGCGGAGTCGTCGAGCGCTCGAGGTCGGCGCGAACGGCTCGGGTTTCTTTTGGACCACCGTCGAAGAGAAACCAGCGGGAGAAAGCTTCGCCAGGAGCCAGCTCGCCCTTGATGATTCCGGCGGTGGTTTCATACCGTAGGAAGTCGTTGTTGGGCTGTTCGCCGCTGGCGTTGTAGCGGTGTCCTGCTTCGAAACCGCTGGGGTTGATGCAGGGGTAGATGGTGAGCCCGACATCGCGCGCGCGGGCGTACGCGCTGATTTCTTCAAGGTGCTGCAAGCACGTCAGCGGACCCGCTGGCTCTTCGCCATGGAATCCGGCGGTGATGATCAACTTTACCCGCCCTGACGACTCGAGCTTCACCAGCGGCCACCCTCGCCCCAGCTCCTCGACACATCCATACTCTGATTGGGTCAGCGCAGCGGCGGCGGCAGCGCGCTGAAGCTGTTCGAGGTAGGCGCGGTACACCACGTCAGTGACTCTAATGGCACGGAAGAAAGAAGAACCTTCTCAAGCGCGAGGTTCAGTGCGCGGTTGGGCGATCGAGGGCAGAAGCGGCTGGTCGAATGGTTGGCCGCGAACTTCTCAAAACCCTCGGGTCTGGCAGTCAGGAAAATAGCGCGCGAGGATCGCCTTCGATTCGGCCCCCTTCACTGCCATCTCCTTGGCGCCTTGCTGACAAAGCCCGACGCCGTGACCTTGCCCCTGGCCCTTGAAGTGAAGCAATCCTTCGGCCTGCGCCATCTCAACCCGCAGCGAACGGAACAGCTGCCAGCCCAAGGCGCGACCGACCTTCGAAGAAAACTCGGCTCCGGAATATCGTTTTCCGAAGGACCTCAATTGCAGCACCCTGCCAGAAGGGTCTCGACGCAGGACTTCGAACGCCGAAGTGTCATTCTTTGGGTTGGCGTTCAGAGCGGCGGCGAGCGCGTTCCGTTCGACGCTCCATTCCCAGGCGAAGCCGTCGGCGCCTTTGCACATCGGGCCGTCCTTGCCGGTGTCGT
>JANOHG010001325.1:0-7070 GCA_031406375.1 Archangiaceae bacterium
GCTTCACCCGGAGCCGACTGCAGCAACAGCGTCCCATTGCCGAAGTTCTGCAGCACCACGTGTTGGTGCTGCGCGGCCCAGCGTGCAGGGTCAATCGAGGCATCGAGCCACACCAGCACTCCCCCTGCCGGCACGCGCAGCTTCGAGCCCGCGTGCGGCTCGTCGTGGAACACGGCGGTGAAGCGGCCTGGAAGCGCGGCATCGAGCTCGGCGAGCAGCTGCGCCGCGTGGGGCTGCGACAGGGACCACAACACCACCCGAGCACTGCGCTCACCGGGGGTGGCGGCTGGATCCAACCTGCGAAGCGCGGCAGTTCCCTCGGGAGAGGGCCCGACTTCCGCCAGCAACCGCACGTCAACGTACGCCCATCGTCCATCTCCCCAGCTCAGAGGAGCAGCCGCAAGCAACCCCACCAGCGCCCAGGAAATCACGGTCGCCCCCAGAACGTCAGCTTCCACGCTTGAAGGGTGCCGGTGTTGCCACTTTGTCTGTCTTTTACTCTTAGCGTCCAAGTGCCATCGGCGGGCTCATCGAGGTGGCGAACGGTTCCGAAGACCCACCCTTGAATCGGACTGCACTGCTCGACCCCGCCTTGCGGCGCGCAGCGGTGCGGCACTGCGAGCACGTCATCCGGGCCCGACTCGCGCTCGAGAAGAATCTCGAGGTCTCCCGAGCGTGGGTGCGACACCGTCACCGTCACTTCAATGAACTCGAGATGCCCCACAGCGCTGCCGCTGACGACGATGGCGCTCGAAACGCCAGTCGAGTTGTCGTCGGGAATCGCCGCGGCTGGGCTGGTGAGCGCGGTGGCGAACGACAGCTCGGGCGCGCCCGCGCTGAAACCGTTGGCAACCCTCACCGCGGCGCTCGCGTCGGCGACGCCAAACCCATACTTGTGATTGACGGCAAGCCCCGCGAGGTTCGTCGCCCAACCTGGCTCCATCGGGTCATTGCGCCGAGCGGAATACGCAAGCACCCGGCGCACGTCGCGCCACGTCAGCTGTGGTTTCACCTGCAGCACGAGCGCCGCGATGCCTGCGACGATGGGCGTCGAACCCGACGTGCCATCCATCAAATTGGTGTAGCTCGCGTTCGGCGTGTCATCGACCGCGGAACCCGCGTTGTACCCCAGGGTCCCGGTGAGGTCGGTCGTCGACAACCCGTGATTCGCCCGCCCCATCGTGGGCGCCACGACCAGCAAGTTGGCGCCTTCTTCCGAGTACGAGGCCTTTCGGCCGTCATCGCCGACTCCGCCAATCGCAAACACGAAGCGGCTGTTCGCCTGCCCATCGTAGTTCGAGTTGTCGACCCGCAGGCCATCTGCGCCGTTGCCTGAAGCCCAAACATAAACGGTGCCCAGCCCACTGCGGCCCGTCTGGGTTCCTTCTGTGACGCCTTGCAACCAGGGCAGCTCGGCGAAGGTGAACAAGCCGGTGCCGTCGTCGGCGTCACCCCAGCTGTTGCTGCTGACTGCGTTGGTCTGCTTTCCCCGCACCATCGCGTCGAGCTCGTTGGCCACCGTGAGGTCTTGAAGCAGGTTGTAAGAAACGAGGTTGCTGCGCGGAGCAACGCCTCTCATTCCAACCCCATTCTCATCGCGCGCCGCAACCAACCCTGCGACACAGGTTCCATGCTCTGCGTATGACAGTGGAGCGTTGCCCAGGTAGTCATGTGAAAGCGCAACCGAAACGTTGGCACTCAAGTCCTCGTGCTTGAAGTCGACCCCATCATCGACGATGGCAACCCGCACCCCTTCGCCGTGGTAGCCCTGAGCCCATGTTTGCGTGACTTGGATGTCTTCGCCCGCAGTGCCGCCCCGCTGGCCGACGTTCGACAGATGCCATTGATTGGCGAAGTAAGGATCTCCACGCGCAACACCGCCGTCGGGCGCACCCGAGGCTTCGACTGAGTCACCGCTCTCGACGGTGCCAAGCACCGTACGGACCACGAAGAAATACCGAACGCCGTTGACCAGCCCCGGCACGTCGAACGGAGCGGTAACGTTCGAATAAATCTGCCCGTCTGGCAGGGTGGCGACGGTCGCCTTGTTTACCCCCGTCATCCGCGCGAAGTAGACGTTCGTTGTCCCCGCGGGCTGCTTCCAACTCAGCGTGAGTTTTCCATCGCCTGCGGTGGCGGTCGGCTCGGTAGGCGGCGCGAGGAAGCCGGCCACCACTTCAGTGGTCGCGAGCGCGAAGGCAGGGCCACTGAAACCTTCACAGGTGAACCGCCAGGTGGTGGTGGTGGAGGGGAAGACCGTCGTCGCCCCAGTTGGCGCCACGGTTCCGACTTCAGTGATGACACACGACGTCGCGTCGCGGGCCGCCCAGGCCAGCGTCACCGCCGAGCCTGGAGAAACTTTCGAGGGGCTGGCGGTGAAAGAATCCACCTTCACCGCGTGATTGACGGTGAGCTCAACCCGCGCCACTGCCTTGCCACAACTGAGCGTGTAGGTGGTCGTGCGAGCGGGAATGACGCGCCTGGCTCCGACCGGCGCGACGATGCCAATCTCGGGGAAGATCGCGCATTCCGCAGCGTGGGCGGTGCGCCATTCGAGCTGTGCATCTTCCCCTGCACCAATCGCGGAGGGGTTGACGGTGAAGAGCGCAATCGCAGCTTCAGGACCTGGCCTGCACGCAGCGACGCCCAACAGGACGAGCAGCGCGCGACCGAGCGCCATCAGTGAATGTCGAGTTGGTACTCGGCCATGGGGAAGAGCGTCTCACGCTTCTGTAGCAGCGCGCGAGCGACGGTGCTGAGGCCCGACGCGGGCGCAATCACTGCACGAAGGCCCGAGGCTTCCATCGCATGAGAAATCGCGCCGTTCAGCGCTTCGGCGGCAAGGTCCTCGTCCTCGTCCTCGTCTTGTTCCAGCAGTTGCTGAACAAACGACTTCTTCACCTCGAAGGGAACCAGCTTCACCGAGTCGCCCGCGGGCAGGTTTGCCTTTTCCTTGCCCAACGAAATCGCTGCTTCAAACCCGCCCAGCCGGTCAACCAGGCCGTTGTCGACCGCCACTTTGCCAAGCCACGTGCGGCCCTGGGCAACCTCGTCGAGTTGCTCATGGGTCTTTTTGCGGCCCTTCGCGGCGAGCGCGACGAACCGGTCATAGGAAACTTTCAGCGCCGCATCGAAGACCTTCGCTTCGTCGTCGTTCATCGGCCGCGTGCCATTGAGCGAATCGGCGTGCTCGCCGCGATTGAAGACTTCTGCGTTGAGGTCGAGCTTTTCGTAGGTCTGTTTGAGATTGGGGATGACGCTCCAGATGCCGATGCTTCCGGTGTAGGTCGATGGCTGCGCGACGATGGCCGTCGCGTCCATCGCGACCCAGTAACCACCGCTGGCGGCCATGTCGCTCATCGAGACGATGATGGGCTTCTTCTCGCGCAGCCGTTCGACTTCGCGGCGAACGAGGTCACACCCCAACCCCGCGCCACCGGGGGAATCGACACGAAAGATGATCGCCTTCACCTTGTCGTCTTCGGCCGCCTTTCGCATCGCCTCGATGATGGGACTCGAGCCCTGCGAGTCGTCACCGCTGAACGGGTCGACGCTGCCTTTCCCCGCGACAATCAGGCCCTGCGAATAGATGAGAGCGAAGGTGTGCTTGCCTTCTGCGAGGCCCGCTTCCGAAGCGCTGACGTTGCGGTAACGACTCGCGCTGACGAACCCCACCTTGTCCTTCTCGTTCAGCGACATCCGCTTCTTCATGTTCGTCTCGACTTCGTCCCAGTAGGCAACGCCATCAATGAGCTTCTTCTGCAGCGCCCATTCGGCGTGCAAGCCGGGTGAAGCAATCATCTCTTTGATTTCGTCGGTGGTGAGCTTGCGCGCCTTGGCGACGCTGTCGATGAAGAGGCCGAACTGGATGTCGAGCGTGGAATTGATCATCTCTTTCACCGGCTCGGTCAGCGCTCGTCGGCCGAACGTCTCGCCCGAGACAGACTTGTATTTTCCGTACCGAAAGTACTGCACCTGAATGCCAAGCTTCTCAAGCAGCCCTGGGTAGTGCAGAACATCGGATGAGAAGCCGTTGAATTCGAAGAAGCTGTCGGGCGCCATCAGTACCTCATCGGCAGCCAGCGCAAGCGCGTAGGCCTTTTCGTCGAGGTACTCGGAGTACGCGATGACGAACTTGCCCGACTTCTTGAATTCGACCAGCGCATCGCGCAACTCTTCGGTCTTCGCCCACCCCACCGCCGGCATGTCGAGCCGCAACACGACCCCTTTGATTCGCTTGTCTACCGCTGCCTTCTTCAAATTGTCGAGGTGGTCGCGAATGGTCAGGGGCGTCTTTCCGAACAGGTCACCAAAGGCTTCGTCGGAGCCGCGCTCGGGTATCGGCCCGTTAAGAGTCATCTTCAGCACCGCGTTCGACGGCACTGAGCCGGTGCCACCGGCGATGGCAATCACGACGGTGAAAAACAAACACCCAAGCAGCGGAGCACCCAACACGAGCCACAACACCCAGTTGCGCTTCTTCTTCGGAAGCGGCGGTGGCTGGGCAGGAACGTAGCCCGTGGCATCGGAGAAGTTCGGCGGCTGAGGAGTCATGGTGCTGCTCGTTAATGCACCCCTTCACCATCGGCAACGGATCCGCTCTTTGGTTTGTGAGCGCCGTCTACTGTCGAAGACAGTCGGGCTTGCCGCCATACCGGCGCTTGAATGGCACGTAAATCATGCACGATTGGTCGTCCTCGGTTTTCTCACAGACGCTCTGGCAGGTGTCGTAGGCGTTCTTGTGCTTGCGCACGAACGCTTCCCCGGTGCGGGTGTCGACGACGCGATTGTACGATTCGCCATCCGGGTCCTCACCGTCTTCGCCCAAAGAATGAAGGCTGGTGACGACCCCTTTGACGACCCCCTTTTCCCAGATGCCCACCTTCTTCGTTTGCGCTTCTCGTTGAAGCGCCAGCAAGTCGGCGTCGGGCTTCATTCCCTCGACCGCGTAGACGATTCCATGCCCCTGACGAACGAGCTCTTTGGCGGCGTCAGGGCAATCAATCAACAGCCGCCGATAGCCATCGAGCTTGCCGTCGGTGGTGCACTTCCATTCCTGGCTCGCGGCCACAGTCGAGCTGGCCTTGGCGATTTCGTAGAGCTCACGCGCAGTCCAGCTTCCCCACGAATGCACCGGACCAAACGCCTCGAGCGTGTTGTACCCCTGAAGTCGGGTGCCACGACCCTTGAACTCACCCGATTTGATTTTGAAGCTGTCGCCATCTGTCCACACGACGTCCACCTTTTCGCCGTTGAGAATCAGACTCGCCGGTACGTCATGCTTGTCGGGGTTCGGTCTGCGCGCGCGCGCCTGGGCAACGCCCGACACCAGGATGAACGCGACGAGGCCAGTGTTCCACGCATGAGTTGAGCGCACGGGAAGTAAGCTTACGCCTTGGGAAGCGTGACACCCTTCTGACCCTGGTACTTGCCGCCCCGGTCTTTGTAGCTGGTCTCGCACACTTCATCTGACTCGAAGAAGAGCATCTGGGCGACGCCTTCGTTCGCGTAGATGCGCGCAGGCAGCGGGGTGGTGTTCGAGAACTCGAGCGTCACGTGTCCTTCCCATTCGGGTTCGAGCGGAGTGACGTTGACGATGATTCCGCACCGCGCATAGGTCGACTTGCCCAGGCAAATGACAAGCACGTTTCGAGGAATCTTGAAGTACTCGACGGTGCGCGCGAGCGCGAACGAGTTGGGGGGAATGATGCATTCGTTGGCTTTGCGGTCGACGAAGCTGTGCGGGTCGAACGTCTTCGGGTCGACGATGGTGGAATTGATGTTGGTGAAAATCTTGAACTCGTCGGCGCAGCGCACGTCGTAGCCGTAGCTGCTGGTGCCGTAGCTGATTGCTTTGCCGCCGTTGTAGTCGCGCAGTTGCGTCGGCTGAAACGGCGAAATCATCTCGTGTTCCTGCGCCATTCTGCGGATCCAGCGATCTGATTTGATCGTCATCTGAGAAGAGTTCTCCAAAGGTGCGTTAAACGGCTGGGCACCATGACCCAACTTTCCGTCGCACGCATCGGAATCGTGACTGCCTCCGACCGCGCCAGCCAGGGTGTCTACGAAGACCTCTCAGGCAAGGCAATCGAAGCGGTGCTGACCGACTTCCTCTCCTCGAAATGGGAAAAGGTCTACCGGTTGATCCCCGATGACCAACCCACCATCGAACGCACCCTGACCGCCCTCTGCGACGAAGAAGGGTGCGCGTTGGTCGTCACCACCGGAGGCACGGGGCCTGCGTTGCGCGACGTCACTCCGGAGGCGACCTTAGCGGTGTGCCAGAAGATGATGCCCGGCTTCGGCGAGCTGATGCGCGCGGTGTCGTTGAAGGTCGTACCAACGGCGATCCTCTCGCGGCAGACTGCCGGTATCCGCGGCAAATCGCTGATCATCAACCTACCGGGAAAGCCCGGCGCGATTCGCGAATGCCTCGAGGCGGTATTTCCCGCGATTCCCTACTGCCTCGATTTGCTCTGTGGGCCGTTTCTGGAAGGCAAAGACACTGCACCGAAAGTCTTTCGCCCGAAGGCGAAGTGAGCTTGGCTGCGGGCAGAGGGGAGCCCACATGACCGAAGCAGAGATGAAAGCCGAGCTCGAGCGCTTGCAGAAGGAAAACGAGTCACTCAAGGCACGCACCAGCAAAGGCATCTCGCTGAAGGTGTCTGAGAAGGGTGGCGTGTCGGTGTACGGAATGGGTCGCTTTCCAATAACGCTCTACAAAGAGCAATGGATCAAGCTGCTCGACATGGCCGATGACCTGCGGCGGTTCATCGAAGAGAACTCGAGCAAGCTCAAAGTCAAAGAGTAACCACCGATGGACGCGCGGTTGAAGAATCCTCCCGTTCTTCCAGCATTGAGGTAGCAGCTCTATGGCCGACGAAATTTCCGATGCCCCAACGACGGGCGACAAGGTTCGATACCAGATTGACCGGTTTCTTTCGTGGAGCCCGCTGGCCCGTTTCATCGGGCTCTTCGGCATCTCTTTCGTTCTGATTTCGATTGGCGCGACGGTGAGCATGTTCGTGCTCCCGACCGACCCCGAGAAGCCGCACGAGTTCCTCGAGCAG
>JANOHG010001347.1:0-7904 GCA_031406375.1 Archangiaceae bacterium
GGAAGATCCTGCTGCCGCTCGGGCTGGTGAACCTCTTCGTCACCGGCGCGCTGATCCTCTGGGATCCTTCGTTGAGGATGCTGGCGATCGCCGGAGCCCTTCAGATTGCGATCATCATCGCGCTCACCTTAATTCCGCGGCCGAGCGAGCGGAACGCACAAGAGGCCGCGCTGGCGCACCGCGACGCTCACGCGCCGGCGGGAGGACACTGATGAGCGACCACGCCCCTGGCCACGGCCTGCCGCCGCACGCCGAGCCTCACTCGCACACCGCAGAAGCTGCCGACCTTCGAGAACGGCTTTACCTGCCCGACTTGATCAAGGGCCTGGTGATCACCACCAAGCACTTCTTGCGCAATCTGTTTGGTGAGCGCGATCCGAATCCGCAGGTAGTGAATCGAACCGGCACCAGCCTGGTGTCGACCGTGCAGTACCCGGAAGAGAAGGTCCCCTACCCTGAAGGGTACCGCGGGCTTCACCGATTGGTTCCGCGAGAGGACGGCAAGCCGCGCTGCGTCGCTTGTTACATGTGCGCGACGATCTGCCCTGCGCAATGCATCTACATCGAAGCGGGCGAGTACGCCGAAAATGATGCGTCGGTGGAATCGCGGGTGATCGAGAAGTTTCCCACCACCTTCGTCATCGACGAGCTGCGCTGCATCGTGTGTGGGCTGTGCGTCGACGCGTGCCCTAAGGACGCGATCCGGATGGACACGTACACCCACACTCCCAGCGAGTACAACCGACAGGGATTCGTCTACGACATCCCGAAGCTGCTGAAAGGGCCGCCGGTGACGCACCCTTCAGACCCGTGGTTCAAGCGTGGCTCGTCGGATGCCCCGCATCACGTTGACAAGGAAGCGCACACCCGCATCGGCACGGGGCTGATCGCCCCGAAGCTCGGCGCGGGCCCGCGGATCGAAGTCGACAAAAGCCACCCCGTGGCGGTGACCAAGTTCCTCAAGTGAGTCATTGAGCGAGGCAGCCCCGTCGAAGCAGCACGCAATCCTCTTCGCCTTCACGAGCTGGCGGGTGGGATCGCTGTCGTTGCTCTCGTTCAGTTCGGGGCTGCCGCTGGGGCTGGTGTGGATAGCGATCCCCACCTGGCTCAAGGCAGCAGGGTTCGACATCAAGACCGTCGCCTTGGTGACGCTTGCGCAGGTGCCATGGACCTTCAAGTTCCTCTGGGCGCCGCTGATGGATCGCTTCGTGCCACCGCTGCTTGGGCGCAGGCGCGGGTGGATCGTGTTGATGCAGCTCGCGCTCGCAGGGTTGATCGCGATCCTCGCCTCTGAAGCGAAGAGCCCAGACGTGTTGGTGATTGGCACCTTGGCGATCTTGATCGCCTTCGCGTCGGCATCACAGGACATCGCGATCGACAGCTACGCCGTCGAAGTGCTCAAGCCGAACGAGCACGGGCCCGCGGTCGGTGCGCGAACGGCGTCCTACCGGATTGCGATGTGGATCTCGGGAACGATGGCGATCTCGATGGCAGTGGTGCCGCTGGCAGTCGCCCCCGGGCGGGTGATCGTCACCGGGTGGACGTTTACGCTTGGGCTGCTGGCGGTGATCGCAGCGGCGAGCATCCCGGTGACGATCTTCGCGCCCGAGCCCGTAACACCCACCGCCACGCCTACGAGCCTCGTCGCTGCGGTGTGGGACCCGTTCGTCGGCTTCCTGGCTCGGCCGCGCGCGCTCGAGTTGCTGGGGTTCGTCTTGCTGTTCAACCTTTCAGACAACCTCGCCGGCGCGCTGATTCGGCCGTTTCTGGTCGAGCACGGCTACAGCCTGATCGATGTCGGGGTCGCCAGCGGTACGGTCGGGTTATTTGCGACGGTCGGCGGCACCTTCTTCGGCGGCGTAGTGACGCAGCGAATCGGCGTCGCACGGGCGCTTTGGACTTTTGGAATTCTGCAGGGCGTATCCAACCTTGGGTACGCGGTGTTGGCGGCGCGGCCTCCTGATTTCTGGTTGATGCTCGGAGCAATTGCGGTGGAGGCGGCGATTACCGGAATGTGCGCCGGTGCGTTTGGGGTGCTGCTGATTCGCCTTACCAGCAAGCGATTCTCGGCCACTCAGTTCGCGCTCTTCTCGAGCCTGTTCGCGCTCGCGCGAAGCTTCTCGGGGCCTCCTGCGGGAGCATTGGCAATGGGGTTGGGATGGCGAGACTTCTTCATTCTCACCGTGCCGTGCGTGATTCCCGGGCTGCTGATGCTTCAGAGATTCGCTCCGTGGGGGAAGAAGGAGTTGGTGGATTTGTCGGGCGACGAGTCGGTGGTGCTGCCGCGAGGTGCGCCGTGGAATCGCAGGGTGTTGATCGCCTCGGCGGTGGGGACGCTGACAGTGTGTGTGACGCTGGGCTTGTGTGCTTCAGCTGCGCTCACCGCGCTCAAGCACTTCAAGCAAGGCAAGGGCTTCGACTTCAGCGCGGCGCTTCAGGTTGCTACCCACCCGCAGAATTTCGGCCAGGCGGTTGATCTGATCGGCGCAATCGCGTTCGGCCTCGTGGCCTGCGTCGCTGTGCCCGCGTATCTCGCCGCACGAGGCCGCGCCAAAAGTGACGCGGTGACAGCGGCGAGCTAATTTAGAGCGCTGTGAAGAAATATCGCCTCTCGGTGTGCAAAGGTGCCGACTGCAAGGACAACGGATCCGACGCGGTGTTCGTTGAGGCCAATGCGGCGGTGAAGGCGGCGGGGCTGGGCGCGCGGTGCGAAGTGTACCGAGGTGGCTGCTATGGCCTGTGCCACCTGGGACCCAACGTGGTGATTCGCGAAGCGACGAGCAAGCCGCTTGATCCGTTTTCGAGTGACGACTTCCAGCTGACCTTCGTGCCCGGCGAGACCTACTACTGGAAGATGACGAGCGCTAAGATGGCGCTCGTCATTCAAGAGCACATCGAGGGCGATCGCCCAGTCGCTGCACTGCTGGGCGACCCCGCGTTCGAACACGACTTTCGCAAGCGGGTCTGAGCGTGCGCGAACTTCTTAATGTTGTTGCTGGCCAGCGCCGTTAGAGACGTTTCGATGCCATTGCCCTTCCGAATCCTCTTCTTCGTCACCTTCCTGCTGACGTCGGGCTTTGTCGCCTTCTACCTGTACCGACGCTTGGTGCGCGATGTCACCCAGACCCGCTGGCTGCGAATCGCGGGTGCGATGGCGATGTTGGGGCTCGCAGGGGGTGCGATGGCGGCAAGAACCGTCTTTCGCAGCTCGGGGCTCGACCAGTCTGTCGCGATCTTCCTCGGGCTGTGGGTCGCGCTCGTTCTTTACACGCTGCTGTCGTTGGTCACAGTCGACTTCGCCCGCTGGGCCAGCGGCCTGCGTCGCAAGCTTCCGCCGGCGGTGAATCCTGAACGGCGGGCGTTTCTCGCCCGCGCCGTCGCCGGCAGCTCGCTGGTGTCGGGAGGAGCGCTCGCGAGCTGGGGCGTGTTCCGCGCCTACGAGCCGGCACGCATCACCGAGGTGACGGTGCGGCTGGTGGGGCTGCCAAAATCGCTCGAGGGCTTCACGATTGCCCACCTGTCGGACCTGCACATCGGCTCGGTTCTGCAGCAAAAGTATGTCGATGATCTCGTCGCGCGTACCAACAGCTTCAAGCCTGATCTGGTGGCGATTACCGGAGACTTGGTCGACGGAAAGCCAGCCGACATCGGAACCTTCGTCGGTCGCCTGGGCAACTTGCGCTCGCGAACGGGCACCTACTTCTGCTCGGGAAATCACGACCACTATGCCGGGTGGCGAGAGTGGTCGGCCCACTTGACGGGAATGGGCGTGAAGGTGCTGAAGAATCGGCAGGTCGTCGTCGGCGACGCGCAAGGCTCGTTTGATCTGCTGGGCGTCGAGGACTACGGATCGAGGTTGGTTCGCACTGGATACGATGCAGACGCCGCGGCGGTCGGGCGCGATCTCTCGCGGGCTTCGGTGCTGTTGGCGCACCAGCCGGGCGGGTTCGACGATGCGGTGCGCCTGGGAATCGGGCTTCAGCTTTCTGGCCACACCCACGGAGGGCAGACGTTCCCCGCGACCGGAATCGCCTCATTGATGTGGGGCTCGCGCTCGGTCGGCCTGTCGCGCGAGGGAAACTCACAGCTGTTCGTCAGTCGTGGGTGCGGCTTCGTCGGCCCACCGGTTCGGTTGGGCAGCCCGAGCGAGATCATCAAGGTGGTGCTGTTACCTGCCTGAAGGGGCGCGCCTTACTGCTGCAGAGCCAACCCAAAGCTGAAGGTCACCACACAGCCCTCGATGCCCAACTTGTTGGGTGATTGTTGCTTGAACTGCGCTTCCGCGGTGATGCACGCCGGCAAATTGTCCACCAGAGACAGCACGTGGGTAATCTCAAGGGTGCCGGCTGGACCCCGATCAACGAGGGTCCAGGTCGTGGTGTCGAGCAGCATGCAGCCGGCCGTTCCGAACGCCGTCTTGTTCTGGCTCGAGAAGGTCAATTCGGGATTTGCGATCGTGAAAACAACCGGGTTCGCGCTCGGCTGACAGGTGGCGGCATCGACGCGCGGGCAGGTCTGACTGATCGCCGTCTTGCCATCGGGCGCGACCTTGTAAACGATGAACGTGTTGGCATCGAACTTGAGCGCCATGTTGTCCATTCGAAACTGCGGCTCGTCGGAACAGGCGCCGAACGCGGACTGCGAGCTGGCGATTTTCCAGAAGTAGGTCTGGTTCGCCAATGCTTCTGGAGTCCGAGGCCCGCCGCCGCAGCCGACAACCAGCACCGACACCATCAGTCCGAACCGATTCATCGAAGCTCCGAGAGCTGCCGCTGAATTTCTTCCCACCGAGCGTAGCGCTCGTCGAGCTCTTCAGCAGCGATGCGGTGCGCGTCCATCACCGGACGCGAACGCCCGAAGTCGGAAGCAAACGCCGGATCCACCAACTGGCGCTCGCGTTCCTTCTGCTCGGTCTCGAGGCTTGAAATCCGCGCCTCAACCTCACCGACCTCTTTCTTCAGCGGACCTGTCTTTGCGCTCTTCGCCTGTCGCGCCTGCGCTTCCTGGCGCTTGCGATCTTTTTCCGACGGCGCTCGGGCTGAGTCTTCGCCCGCGCAGACGACCGACTGGCCCGTGGCAGTGAGCGCGAGGTGGTGCAGGTACTCTTCGAGGTTGCCGGGATAGGGCACGAGGGTGTGGTCGCGCACGTCCCACACCTGGGTCGCGAGTGCGTTGAGGAAGCTGTGGTTGTGGGAAACGAAGATCAGCGTGCCCCCATAGCCTTCGAGCGCCTCAATCAGCGCCTCAGAGGAATCGAGGTCGAGGTGATTGGTCGGCTCGTCCATGACCAGCAGGTTGGCGGGCTTGAGCAGCAGCTTGGCAAGTGCGACGCGCGCGCGTTCGCCCCCCGAGAGGACACCGATCTTCTTGTCGACATCGTCACCGGTGAAGAGAAAGGCACCCAGCGTGGCGCGAACGAAGCTCTGGGGCTTGTCGGGCACCAGCGCCATCATCTCTTCGATGATCGTCGACTGTTTATCCAACGTCTCGCCATGGTGCTGCGCGTAGTACCCGAGCACCACGCCGTGCCCCAGCGCGACCGAGCCTGAGTCGGCGGAAAGCTCGCCGGCGAGAATCTTCAGCAGCGTCGTCTTCCCTGCCCCGTTCACGCCCACCACTGCGACCCGTTCGCCCCGAAGCAGGGTGGCATGAAGACCGTCGTAGATGAGGTTGTCGCCAAACGCCTTGCGAACGCCCTTGAACGTCGCCACTTCGCGACCCGACCGCGCCACTTCTGGAAAGCGGAAGCCGACGGTCTTTCGTTCTTCGTTGACCTTCACCACCTCTTGCTTTTCGAGCAGCTTGATCCGGCTCTGCACCTGGCGCGCCTTGCTCGCCTTTGCACGGAAGCGATTGATGAATTCTTCCATCTCGGCGCGGCGGCCTGCCTGGCGTTCGGCTTGGGCGAGCAGTTGCTCGAATTCCTGCGCGCGCAGACGACGGTAATCGTCGTAGTTGCCCACCCACGACTTGAGTCCTTCGACTTCCAAGGACAACACCCGGTTGATCTGCCGATTCAGGAACCCGCGATCGTGGCTGATCAACACCAGGGCTTTGCGCGAACGGCGCAGAAAGGCGTCGAACCAGGCCAGCGTCGGCAGGTCCAGGTGGTTGGTCGGCTCGTCAAGCAGCAACAGATCCGGATCCTGCAGCAGCAAGCCGGCGAGTGCAGCGCGCATGCGCCAACCGCCGCTGAAGGTGTCAGTCGGTCGGTCGAACTGTTCCTGCTTGAACCCCAGGCCAGCGAGAATCGCTTCCGCGCGGTGACGGCCGTAGTGCTCTTCGAAGTGATCGGCTTCTTCGTGAAGCTCAGCCAGCGTCTGGGCCAACTCGAGCTGTTCAGCCTCTTCCTTCGCTTCTGCCAACCCAGCCTCAGTGACCCGCATTCGTTCCTCGAGTGTGTCGCGACCCGGCACGGTCGAGAGCACCGAGTCGACCAGCGACCCTTCGGGAAGCGCCGAGAGATCTTGAGGCAGGTAACCCCAGCGCGCGCGGCGTCTCCAGGTCAGGCTGCCGCTGTCGGGGGTCACCTGGTCGACGAGAATCTTCAGCAGCGTCGACTTGCCGGTTCCGTTCGCTCCGACCAGGCCAATTCGATCGGTTGGACCGATGGTGAAGCTGGTGTGCTCGAAGAGTGCCTTCTTGCCGTAGGACAACGACAAGTCTTGAACGATGAGGAGGCTCACGTGCGTGTGTTGGACTGGCTCCCGTATAATGGAAATCCATGGCTGGCGACGCGATCGATACAGTGAACGCGGCCGACTACCTCGGAAGGACGCTCGATGGCTGTTATCGGCTGGACGCCGTGCTGGGCCAGCGAGGCATGGGGCGGGTGTTTGCGGGCATGCAGACGTCCATCACCGTCCGGTGGCCGATCGCGTCGAAAGAACCGCAGACGATTCGCCCGTTCTGGGTGTTCGGCTCGGCGGCGGTATTCGTCGCCCCAGCAGCAGGCGGCGCTTACTTCGCCTTGCGCGATGGGGGTGTGCCTGAAGCCGCGCCTGCGGCGGTAGCGGTTGGGCGGAACAAAGGCTACTGCGCCAACGCCCAAGAAGAAGAAGGACGATGGGATCCAGGCCTTCGACCAGACACGACACACTGCGTCATATCTCATTTCGAGAGTAATTCAGTTGTTGTTTCAAGCCGTTGAATAAACGTCGGGGCCAAGCGTTCGACTGCGACACCGGTCGGTTATGGTTTATCCGGTACAGCAACGAGGCCACCGATGACTGCCGCAGGAACCGCCATCGCCTTCCGAGAAAAGCCGGCCGAGCCGCAGTTCGGCGATGGGCTGGCTCCGGCGAGCGCTGCGTTGCTGCAAGCTCGAATCAAGGATTTGAAGCTCCACCTGTCTGGCACGCCGCTCGAGCGCTACATCCAGCAGCTGCATTCAGAGCTCGAGGCCAAGGGGCTGTCGATTCGGCCCGAGTGTTACCTGTCGGACCAATGGGGTTGCCCATCAGGCGTGCCGGTGATCGGCATTCCTTTCTACCTCGCCGACCCCAATCTTCACTCGATTGAAGAAGCGCTGGGGGGTGGGCTCGAGAGCGAACGGGACATCATGATGTACTTGCGACACGAGGCTGGGCACGCCTTCAACTACGCCTTCAAGCTTTATGAGACCGAAGAGTGGCGCAAGCTTTTCGGCGACTACAGCAAGCCATACCGAGATGACTTCAAGCCGATGCCGTTCTCGCGCAAGTACGTGGTTCACATCTCAGGCTGGTACGCCCAGAAGCACCCCGATGAAGACTTCGCCGAGACGTTCGCGGTGTGGCTGACGCCCGAAAGCAACTGGGAACACCGGTACAAGGGCTGGGGCGCGCTGAAGAAGCTTCATTACATGCAGGCGGCTGCTGTTCGGCTGCACCGGCTTCCGCCCCCGGTAACGCTCGATGAGCACG
>JANOHG010001354.1:0-3865 GCA_031406375.1 Archangiaceae bacterium
AGGCCCAGGCGGCGCTGCGCCTGAAGCCTACGCTTGGTAGCCCCGAAGATCGTTCGAAGCGCGCGTGGGTGTTTGGGTACTCTTTCCCGGGGACCCCTGAACGTTGGCGACAGATTCACGAGGCTGTTGAGGGCAGACCTCGCTGTGGCGCGACTTGGGCTGTTTCTCGAGCTGTGCCGAGCCATCGAAATTGCGTACCAGCACCGGGTGGTTCGCAACGCCGTGGGCCGCGCCTGCTGAAGTGTAGTCAGTGGTCGTTCAACGCGCGGGGCTCAAGAATCGTGGACTTGCCAAGAGCGATCAGGTCTCGTCCCGTGCGGATGCGACTGATCGCTCTTCTGCTTGCCGTCCTCGCGCCGCTGTCCGTTGCGGCCAGCGCGAAGGTGGTGGTCGACTTCGCCGCGCCTGCTGGCGCATCGCACTGGTTCGTCGACTCGCTCGCCGAGCTGGTCGGCGGCGAGTTGGCGCGCTTCCAGCGGTTGGCGGTGATCGACACGCTCGACACCCACGCATGCAATCCGTTGGGCTCACGCGAACGCTCGCAGGCCTGTGTGCTCGACCTGTACCGCGCGCGCGGAGTGGACATAGTGGTTCTGGGCGCGCTGAACGGTGAACGGCTCGAGTACGAAGTCCATGCCACTTCGACCGCGTCTCGTGCCACGCGCGGATCGCTGAACGTCGCGGGTGCGAGTCGTGCGCGGTTGCAACAACAGCTCGGAGACATCGTCCGCCCCGTGGTCCAGTTGGCCGACCTCGTCGTTCAAAAGCCCCAGACGACGGCGCCCGTGGTGAGCGCCGCTCCCGGCACGTCCCCTGGGTTTGCGATGCTTTTCCTCGCCACGTTGGCGCTGATCGTGTGCTGGCCGATGCTCGTCCTCGTCGTCCTCTTCCGTCGGCGGGCGTTCGCATTGCGACCGCCGTCCTGGAGGTGGACCGCCGCGGTGATCGCGCTGAGCGGTTTTGGAGTAGGCCTGCTGCAGCTGGGCTGGGGACGTGAAGCGGTCGCGCTCGCGGGCGGCGTCCTGTGGGGCGCGTTCGTGCTCGCGCAGGTGGTGTGGGTTTTCGCACCAATCGAAGGACTCAGCCGCATTCGCCACGACGCGCTGTTGCCTCTGCTCAAGCATTGGTTGGCGTTCGTGTCCTTGAGGGCGAGTCTGCTGCTCTTCTACCTGCCGCTGTTGATCGTCTGCCTGCAGGCGGCACAGCTCGCGCGCGTCGATGAGTGGCTGACCTGGGTGGTGGTTGTGCCAGCCGTCGGGCTGCTCGCGGTCTTCTGTTTCCTTGGCCTGGTCGACAACCTTGCGGTGTGGCTCGACCAGACGCTCGTCATCGGTCACCCCAACGCTCGCAACCCCTGGCACGCGACCATCCGCCGCTACTTCATCGGTTACCTGCGCCGCAGCGGCAGTTCGCTGAACCGGAAAGTGCTCGAACGCGCTCTCTTTCTGCCCGGAAAGCTGCCCGGGGTCGTCGTGTATGGGGGGGGGTTCGCACAGCCACGGATCTTGGTCGGGATGCCAACACTCGAGCTGGCACTGGGCGAATTGCCTGACGAACCGGAAGCACCCGAACGTACCGTCAACCCAGAGGAGCTGCCGTGGGGTTTCCTCGTCCCCGGCTCAGATGAGCGCGACGCGGCAACGACGCCCACCTGGTTGCGCCAGGCCAACACCGCGGACCTGCGGCGTCGAACACTCGTCCGCGCTGCGCCGCGTCCCTACGAGCCCAAGCCGCGCTTGATTGGAGAAAGCGCCACTGCGCTCGGCTGGGTGGTGCCGCTTCCGCGCGATGAAACGCTGCCGCTGATCTCGAACTCGAAGGAAGACTTCGACGTGGTGAAGAGCCTGCTTTCCGAGCACTACGCCGCGTTCGAGAGCGGCCTCGAAGACGACGTCGACGACACCGACCCAACCGAGAAGGATTTTCTTTACGGCGCTCTGGTTGGGGCAATCGGGTCATTCACCCGGGCAGACGGCTTGGTCGCCACCATTGCTCTGGCGATCGCCGGGGGCCGAGGCAAAGCGTCCAAGGCGACGCAGCGGGTGATCTCCTTCGCCGAAGCAGTGCACGCGCGGTTTCTCTCGATGCCCGCGGCCGCGGTCGCCGATGGGTACGCTGCGCTCAACCTGGCGTTGCACCCGGCCATCCAATACCTACACCACCTGCGCGGCGGCGACCCCTCAATCCACACCGCCCGAGCCGACAGCCCAAAGTTGCTTTCGACTTCGAAGCGGATCTTCGAGCTCCTCGCCACAGTGCCGGCCGCGAAGACCGACCAACAGGCTCTGACTGCCACCCATGCGAACCGGCTGCGCGCGATGGCGACCTATTTTTCTGCCTCTGCCTCTGCTGCTGCGCCCATGCCCAGACGGCACCGCGTCGTGCGCAACGCGATCATCGCCTTGCTGTTGCTGAGCCTGGGCGCCGCGGCCGCCGTCGACGCACTGCAATACCACCCCGCTTACGAAGAAAGGATGAGCCAGATGCAACAGAAGGCCACAGCCGTTTCCGGAGGCAGCGATGTCAGAACCGAGCAAACCCGTTGAGCCGTCGTCGGGCCTCTTCGAGACGTTAAACCGCAGTGCGTTGGCGGTGAGTCAAAAGGCCGCTGGCGCCGGAGTGATGGGCCTACTTGGCTTCTTCGCGATTCTCGCGGTCTCGATGGTGTTCTTCATCACCGAGAACTTCTTCATCGCGATGCTGGGCATCTCAGTCGGGCTGTTGGTCTACGCCGCCGGCGGCGAATTCGGGAAGTTGGCGCTCTCGTCACTGACCGTATTCTTCTCATCCAAACACCTCACTCCCAAGGCGACGATGCTGCAGGAAACGCTCGCCGCACTCGAAGAGACGATGACCCTGCGCCGCGATCGCGCTGGCGAGGTGAAAGTGGGGCCGCTCGAGAAGGGCACCAAGATCAAGCTGCCCGACAACGCGCTCGTCCGCGACCTGCTCATCGTGCAAGAGAAGGGCAAGGACTATGAGTACGCCGAGTACGTCACTTACTCGTATTACGTCGAATGCCACGAGCTGTATGATCAGTCCTCTTCGCACCTCGACTTCGTGGCCGGCGCGATGCCGCTATTCGGCCTGATGGGCACGGTGCTTGCGCTGATCAGCATGTTCGACAGCCTTGGCAGCGTGGTCACGGTCGAGCAGCTGTCTCCCCAGCTCGCGCTCGCATTGAAGACCACGCTTTATGGAGCGCTTTACTCATCGCTCTACAAGATCAGCTCGACGCGCTTTGAGCAGCGACTCAAGGGTTTGGGCTACGACTTCGACACCTTGTGTCGCGCGCTGAAGGTGCTCTTCGACAACAGGGCGGTGATCGAGGTGGCGCGATGAAACAGATCGGCGTCCGCGCGCAGCGCCCGCTGAGATCTTTCGACAGCTGGCAAATCATCTACATCGACCTGATGACGAACATCATGATCTTCTTCGTCATCCTCTGGGCGATTCAAAGTCGAAGCCAAAAAGCGGGAGTAAGCGACAACATCGGCACCCAGACGGTGAAGATGGTCAACCTCCCAGGTGACGTCCTCTTCTCGTCGGGGCGCGCTGAACTGTCTGCCGAGGGACAGCAGGTGTTGGGCAAGCTGTTCAATGACGAGACGGGCACCGTGCTTAACTTCGATTCTGGCCCGCTCAGCCGGCGCGAGTTGGTAATTCACGGGCACACCGACAACGACGGTGAGAAAGAACAGAACCTCGAGCTGGGTTACCAGCGCGCGCTCAACACCTACCGCGAGATAAAGAAGCATGGCGGGCAGTTGGCGGATCACGTGGTGATTTGCACCCACGCAGACAACACTCCCGCCCACGAAGTGCCTGGCTTCGCGGGCACGCTTAGCGCCGTCGAGAATGCTGC
>JANOHG010001359.1:0-3019 GCA_031406375.1 Archangiaceae bacterium
GGCGCGCTTTTGTCTGGTTGTCGAAGGTGAAGGGGGGCTGTGGCGCTTCTGCTTTCTTCACCACGGCTTCAACGAGTTCAACGCCGCGTCGGTGCATGAGCGCGAGAAAGTGCTGCAGCGTCGCCTGTGGAGCCTGCTCGACAACGGCGCAGTTCCTCCTCGAGAAGAGGTCCTCAAGGGCGTGCTGCCTCGCCTGCGCGACCCCGTCTACCACGGTGTGCTCGAACGCCAGCTGGCGGCTCAGGTCGCGAACGCGGCCGAGCGAGCGCTGCTTCAAATTCCTTACCGCCACCTCAACGATGAGCTCGAGGTCAACGCGGTCTTTGACCTGCCGACCTCGGCGATGGACGTCACCGGTTCCCGCCTCAGTACCTGGAAGATGACGCTCGAAGAAATTGAGCAGCACGCCATCGCCAACCTGCGGATGCGTTCGAAAGAGCCCTTTCGGCTGGTCGCCCCGGGCCTGTGGGCGTCGCCGTGGGGCGATGGGCACGACGCAGCGCGACTGCTGCTCAATGATGAGATTTCGCGGTTGACGGTGAAGGGTGAGCACGTCGCGATGATTCCCGCCTCGAACGTGCTGATGGTCTGCGGCAGCGAGGACCCTCAAGCGCTGGCGAGCATGGCCGAGATCGCCACTGACGCCGTGCAGGATCCGCGCGCGATCACCGGCGTCACCTTCAAGCGCGCCGGTGACGGCTGGCAGGCATGGCTCCCCCCGCAAGACAGCCCCGCGTATGACAAGCTCTACTTTCTTGCGCTGCAGTCCCGCGCCACTGCGTACACCCAGCAGAAAGAGCTGCTTGACGCCTGGTACGAGTACAAACATGAAGTGCAGTTCGTCTCTCGCTTCTCTGCCTTTCGAACCGATGCAGGCGACATCTACACCTGCACCCCGTGGACCCAAAACGTCGACGGCTTGTTGCCGCGCACCGACCGCATCGACTTCGTGCAGTTCCTCAGCGAGGGGGAATCGAGCCCGAAAGTGTGGCCCACGAAATTCGAGGTCGCCCTCGAGGTCGTCGCCCGGTTGATGACGCGCACCGAAGAGCGCCCCGAACGGTGGAAGACGGCCGGTTTTCCAACCGAGGAAGAGCTCGCGTTGATGACCGCACGGTCGGGCTTCGAAGTCTCGGTGCTCACCAGCTGACTTCAATCCGTTGGCTGGTCGCCGGGTAGTCGAGCACCAGCTTCTTTCCAACCGCCCGCGCGATGCCTGCGCCCGCAGGCAACAGCGCGTCGCGCACGGCTACCCAGTCAGCGTCATCACCCGAGGCCTCGGGCCCAACCAACGCCCCGCCTCCTTCGAGCTCGATTCGAATCTTCGCGCGCGCAGAAGCCCCTTTTTTTGGATCTCGGTAGAGCGTGAGGCTCACCCCTGTCACCTGAATGCGGGGGTGGGACGAAAGTCGGACGAAGTAGTCGTTCACCCAACTGCGCGCCTCGGGGTAACCGGTGACGCTCGTCGCATCGACCGCAAGCCTAACCCCCTCGCGTGCCCTGCGCACGCTGCGAATCAGGTTGAGCACTCCCAAGACGAAGATGCCAAGCAGCGCGAACCCCACCGGCCACGCTGCGAGCTTGATGCCTGAGTGCGATTGCCAGCTCGCCGCGATCACAAACGTACCCAGCAGCAGCGGCCCCAAGGGAACCACCCCGCGGCGAAGCAGTTCGGCAGGGACGCGCTGTTCGAGCATCAGCGGCGACAGCGCGGCCACCGACCAGCCGGCTGGAAACACTTGGCCCTGCTCGAGCGCCGGAGGCTGCCGAGGGGTGAGTTGGGCGGCAGAGTCGGGTGACGCGCCCATCAGGTGTCGAGCGCGCTGACGCAGGTGCGCAAGACCGCAATCCGGGTGTACTTCTTGTCGTTGGCGGGCACCGCGTGCCACGGCGCATCGGGTCGATGGGTGCGGTCGAACATGTCTTGAATCGCCTTCAAGTATTGGGGTCGGCGCTTCCGGTTGCGCCAGTCGTCCGGCCCAATCTTGAAGCTCTTGATGGGGTCCTTCTCACGCGCCTTGAATCGTTCGAGCTGCGTCTCTTTGTCGATGTGGAGGAAGAACTTGAGCATCACCACGCCGTCATCGGTGAGCATCCGTTCGAAGGCGTTGATTTCGTCATAGGCGCGTTGCCACTGCTCGGGGGTGCAATAGCCTTCGATGCGCTCGACGAGCACCCGGCCGTACCAGCTGCGATCGAAGATCGCCAGCTCACCCTGCTCGGGCATCCGGGTAGTGAAGCGCCACAGGTAGTGGTGTCGCGCCTCGGCGTCCTTCGGAGCGGCAATCGGCCACACCTTGTACCCACGGGGATCCATCAGCGCGGTGAGGCGTTTGATGGCGCCTCCCTTGCCGGCTGCATCCCACCCTTCGAAGACGATGATCGCCCGACGCTTCTCGAGGAAGTAACGAACCTGCAGCTCGTACAGCTTCTCTTGCAGTTGCTCGAGCTCCTTTTCGTAGACCTTCTTGTCCTCATCAACGCTCGTCGAAGGATCAACGTCTTCAAGGGAAAGCGTGCCTTCCGGGTGAATCACGAACTCGTAAGCGCTCGGAGTCTTGTCCTGGAGTTTTTCTTTCTTGGCCATGGGTTGCGCCAGTTTGGTCCAAGCGCTGAAATGGTTCAGCCTCTTCGTGCGTAAGGAGCCTTGATGAACCTTCAGGACCTCGGTCGCTACTACCGTGATGGCCAGGTTTCTCTGGCGAAGAAGAGCCTCGCAGTGATGGCGGCTCTCTATGCCGCGATGCCGCTGGACCTCATCCCTGATGTGCCGGTGATTGGCTGGCTGGACGACATTGGCATCATCGCCGCTGTTACCGCGTACCTCTGGCGCGACGTGAAGAAGCACGCCGCCAGGCGACTCGCAGCCACTGCCCCCATCACCAAACTGGCATCTTCGGACCCAGCGCGTTAACCCACTGCCGTGCGAACGGCTCTTTGGATTCTGGCTTGCGTGACCGTGCTCGTTGCCGGAATGTTTCCGCGCGACGCACGTGCTTGAGGCATTTCTGCTCCGGTC
>JANOHG010000002.1:0-1366 GCA_031406375.1 Archangiaceae bacterium
GGTGCTCACCGCTGAGTTCTTCTCAGACGTTCGCGCCGGTTTCACTGAGCTGTTGCCTCCCAACGCGCCTGCTGTGCGCGCGATCGAGTCGATTCTCAAGCGGCTTGGTTCTCAGACCCGGTTGATTGTCATCACCGAATCGCCTGACGGCGACACCAACCGTCGCTTCATTCGCGAGTTGGGCCAGCGCATCGAGGCACGCAAGCTTCCTGAGGCGAAGTCGATTCAGATTGGCTGCCACGACGAGTGCGAGTGGGCTCGAAACCACATCGGGCTGTTGTTGCCGAACGACAAGTTCGACGAGGCAGTGGTGCAGGCAGAAAAGGCGATCGCCCGCGCCAAGCTCGAGGCCAATCCGCTGTTTCTCGATCTCGACGACGAGGACGCGCCCGCTGATCCGAAGGAGCTCGAAACCCGGCTCGAGCAGGAGCTTCGCCAGAACGATCGGTTCCCCACCGGGTACTTCGAGACTCCGGGTGGGAAGCGGGTGGTGATGATGATTCAGCTCGCCGGCTCAGAGACCGAGTTTGATCCTGCCTTGAGACTTTTGACCGCGGTGAAGCAAGAAGTCGCGGCGATGCGACCTGGCTATCCACCCGGGTTGGTCGTCGCCTACAACGGCGAGCTGGCGAACCTGGTCGAAGAGCACGACGCGATCGTCGCCGACATCGCGCTGTCTTCGCTGGTCGTTTTCCTGCTCGTCGGCGGGGTGATTCTTCTCTACTTTCGATCTTTCCGCGGCTTGCTCACCGTGCTCTTCGCGCTGGTGCCCGGGCTGATCTTCACCTTCGCGATTGGCCGCCTCACCGTTCACCATCTCAATTCCAACACCGCCTTCCTTGGCTCAATCATCGCGGGCAACGGGATAAACTTCCCGCTGCTGGTGCTCGCCTACTACCGTTCGCGCTCGGGCGACGAGTCTCGGCCTACTGCGGTGTTCAATGCCTCACGGCAGGCCTTCTTCGGTACCCTGGCCGCCGCGCTCGCAGCGTCAGCGGCCTACGGCGGCCTCGCAGTCTCAGACTTCCGCGGCTTCTCGCAGTTCGGGTGGATTGGCGGCCTGGGTATGATCACCACCTGGGCTTTCACGATGATCTCGATGCCGATCGCGATCGCGCTGTTCAACCCTCCGCGCAGCACCCAGCAGAGCAAGACTCAGCAGTTCGTGCTGGCGTTCTTTTCTCGCCCGAAGCTGCCTGGGCTGGTCGCCGCGACCTTCGTGCTTCTGGCGTTTGTTGGAGCTTCGTTCGGAGTGCGGCACGCGCTGAAGAACGGAGTTTACGAAACGGATTTGCAAGGGCTGCGCAACCGGGACTCGCTCAAACACGGCAGCGCATCATGGGATGCACGCCTCGCCGAAGTGATG
>JANOHG010000036.1:0-6732 GCA_031406375.1 Archangiaceae bacterium
GTAGACCAATGCGGCGCGTGCCACGACTACCAGACCTCGAGTGCCACGGGTTCCTGGGGCGGAGCTGCTTCGATCGCTAAACGCGTCCACGCTGTGCATGCCGGATCGAAGCTCGACTTCCCGCTGCTCACTGTCGGCTACTCGGGCGGGGACCCGGTACCAGGGCGCAACTGGGACATCACGTTCCCTGAAGACCTGCGCAACTGCGAGGTCTGCCACGCCAAAGCCACCACCAGCGGCAGTTGGAAGACCACCCCAGCGCGGCTTCCCTGCGGTGGTTGTCACGACTCCGAGGCGGCCACTGCTCACATGAGCGTGATGACGGTTGATCCGACGCCAGCCAATCCGTTCAGCGGCGACGAAGTCGAGTCCTGCAAGACCTGTCACTGAAGTCCACCCGCCTGCCAACTGGAGCCTTCGATGAAGCGCCTTTTCCTGCTCACCAGCTTGCTCATTCCGGTCACCGTCGCGCTCGCCGCCGACAAGAAGACCGAGCGGGTCTATGGCTCGAAGTGTTCTGCCTGCCACGGCAAGGACGGAAAGGCGCAGACCGAGAAGGGCAAGAAGATGCAGTTGCGAGACCTCGCTTCCGCAGAGATTCAGAAGCTCACCGACGACGAGATGAAGAAGGCGATTCTCGAGGGTGTGAAGACCGAAAAGGGTGGGGTGAAGCAAGAGATGGAGGGCTTCAAGGAAGAGCTCAAGGGGCCGGAAGTGGACGCGCTCGTCGCCTACATGCGCGAATTCAAGAAGTAGTGGGTAGTGCGGCGCGACGTAGCCAGCTCGTTGCAGCGCTTGCGCTCGGGCTGAGCATTGGCCACGCACGTGCCGCCGACGTGGCTGTGTACTCGACGACTCTCGTCGGTGGGCGCCCCGACGTGGTCGACGGCCAGGTGAGAACGGTCGCGCCGCTGTATGAGTTGGTCGGCATCCGGGCGAAGAACATCGGGCTGAGGGGATTCGACGAGATCGGCGTCGCGGTTGACGCGTGGGGTGGGCTGACCCTGCCAGGCTCGTCGAACGGCATCGGAGCCAGCGACGTCAACCTCGCGTGGATCGAAGGGCGTACCCTCAAGAAGCGGCTGCGCCTTCGGCTGGGTCGCCAGTTCGTCACCGGAGGCGTCGCGCGGGCGATGTTCTTCGACGGGTTGTACGCCGACTACAAGAGCAGCATCGGGATTGGGCTGAGCGCATTCGCTGGGCTCCCGGTCGAGAGGCGCTTTGCCAACTTTCTGCGTGGAGACTTCGTCTTCGGCACGCGTGCGTACTTCGCCCCATCGTTCAACACCGAGGTGGGGTTGTCCTACGTCCACATGCTTCAGCGCGGCGCGCTCTCCCGGCAGGATGCGGGACTCGACGTCAGGTGGAAACCGCTGCGGTCGCTCATGTTCGCCGGTGCGTTCGCCTGGAGCGTGTCTGAGGCTCGGATGGCCGAGCTCGACGTGGGGCCGCGCTGGACGCCCACCGACGACATCGAGGTGCAGCTGAGCCATCGCCGCACTGCTCCCGAGCTGTTCTTGCCTCGCACCTCGATCTTCACCGTCTTTGCCGACACCTCCCGCGATGACGCAGGCGTCAGCGTCAGCTGGCAGCTCACCCGGCTGGTCTCGATTTTCGGCGACGTCCGCGCGATCTGGCTCAACGGAGAGCAGGGCTTCGAGGCGAGCGCCCGCGTTGCCGTTCGTCCATTCCGCGCGCCGTCGACGACGCTCGTCGTTCAGGCCCATCGACTCGAGATCCCCGCCAACGGCTACCATCAGGCGCGCGTCGGTGCCCGGCACACGTTGCCCTTCGGGTTGGCCCTGTCGGTCGACCTCGACACGTACGTGCTCGATCGCGCAGTCCGCCGACAGACGCTGTCCTTCTCGGCGTCGACGAGCGCGACGTACACGTTCAACAAGTCCTGGCTCGTCTCGGCGACACTCTTTGCCGCCACCACCCCGACCTTCGAGAGCCGCTACGAGGCGATCGCGAAGCTCTCGTGGCTTTTTCCCTCAGAGGGCCAGCTGTGAAGCGCGCTCGCCTGTTTCTGCTTGGCTGCGGCCTGCTGCTCACCGCATGTGCGAGCTTGGTGGGGATCTTCGTCTCGCGGCAGGACGCCATCCGCGTGCCGCACGCGCGTCACGTCAAGGCGGAAGTCGCGTGCACCAGCTGCCACGAGACGATCTTCGACTCGACGACGCTCGACACGCACGATTTCCCCAAAGAGAAGATGTGCCTCAAGTGCCACGGCGACGAGAAGAAGAACGGCAACTGCGCCTTCTGCCACACCAACCCCGACAAGCCGGCGACGGTCGCGACGCGGGTGCGCGAGCTGAAGATGAATCACGCCGAGCACATCGAGAGGACGAAGGAAGACTGCGGCGTTTGCCACACGAAGCTGCCTGAGCCGGTTCGGACTGAAGGCATGGCGCCGACGATGGCGGGCTGCCTGACCTGCCACGAGCACGCTCAGGAATACGCGGCGGGGAAGTGCGAGGGCTGCCACAAGGACTTGACGAAGTACCCACTCAAGCCGATTGCCGACTTCTCGCATCGCGGCGATTTTCTGCGCGACCATCGGCTCGAGGCGCGATCGGCCGGTGCGACCTGCGCCAACTGCCATGAGCAGACCTTCTGCTCGGGGTGCCACGCGAAGACTGAAGCGGTGCGGGTCGACGTGGTGCTCGCGGAGCGGGTGGATCGCAGCTTCATTCACCGCAATGACTTCTTGAGCCGGCACCCGATCGAGGCCAGGGCGGATGAAGCGTCTTGCCTGCGTTGCCATGGCATCGACTCCTGCTCGAGCTGCCACGCGAAGAACTCGCTCAATCCGGGAAGCAGCAGCACGCTGGATCCTCACCCGCCGGGTTTCGGCGACGGTCTCGCCCACGGGCCGGCAGCACGAAGAGACATCGTCAGCTGCGCAGCGTGCCATGACCAGGGCGCCGCCTCGAACTGCGTCAGCTGTCACCGGGTCGGCGGCCTTGGCGGAAACCCCCACCCTCCGAGCTGGATGGTGCGTCACCGCAAAGAGGAGATTGGCCGCAATGCGATGTGTCAGACCTGCCATCTCTAAGACCCTGCTCTGGGCGGTCGTGGCAGTGCTCGCTGGTTGTGGCGTGCTGCGTCCCAGCGACTCTGAACCGATCTGCCCCTCGTACGAGAAGGTCATCCGTCCGATTGTCGAGTCTCGATGCAGTCAATGTCACTCGGCCGCGAAGGCTGAAGGCGGCTACCGCGTCGGAGATCACACTCAGACCGTCTCGCGCAGCGACGACGGAACGCCTCACGTCGCACCCGGTAATCTCTCGTCCCCGCTGCTCACTGCGTCTCGTGGGGAGCTTGCTGGTCACTCGGCCATCCCAGCGTCCGAAGTTGTGGTGCTGCAGGACTGGGTGATGCGCTGCCGGGCTGCGCCGAGCCCGTACCAGCTGCATCCACGAGGCTGGTCAACTCCCACCGACCCCGAGCAGTTTCACGGGCAGGCGCTGCGGGCAAAGTCCTACGACCTGAGCGGGTGCAAGGAGTGCCACGGGGAGGATCTCCGCGGCGGCGCCGCGAAGATCGATTGCAACGGCTGCCACCTCGAGGGCCCGCAGGCATGCAACACCTGCCACGGCGACAAGGATTCCGCCGCCCCGCCCCGCGATCTGCAGGGGGCGCGCGCGACCACCGGCCTCGGCGTTGGAGCCCACCGTGCGCACGTCACCGATGGCCCGGCACACAAGGCCTACGACTGCACCCAATGCCATCAGGACGTGAAGGACGATCGACACTACCGCGTCGCCAATGTCTTCCTCGCTCCGCCAGAGGTGCTGCTGAGCCCGCCCAACTTGGCGAAGTGGAATCGCACCGCCGCCACCTGCACAAACAGCTATTGCCACGCGCCCTCGAAGGACGACACCGCTGCGACCCGCGTCGATCCCGTGTGGACCCGAGCAGGCAAGGGCGACATTGGGTGTGGCAGTTGTCACGGGGCTCCGCCCTCGAGCCACAAGTCGACCCTCAGCTGCGACCTGTGCCACGGCGCGGCGTACGCCGACGGTGGCGTCGATCTCGCGCTGCATCTCGATGGCAAGATCGCGCTCCGCGGCGGCGGTGAGCGGTGCGACTCGTGCCACTCGGCTCCCGACAGCCGGACCTTCATCGACCTGAAGGGACGTGGAGCGGACGCTGGAGTCCAGACGGTTGGCGCACACGAGGCGCACCTGGGCGCCAGCCGGCTGCGCGGGCCGATGGGGTGCAACGAGTGTCACCTCGTCCCGAGCGTGGTGTCGGCTGCGGGGCACCTCGACTCGGCGCCGCCGGCTGAAGTGTTCGCGTTCGATCTCGGCGCCCTCGCGTGGAAGCACGGCGCGAGGCCGACGTACAGCCCAAGCAACGCCACCTGCGGCACCGTCTACTGCCATGGCGGCGGCGAGTTTGGACACCTCGACACCGCGCCGGGGTTGCTGCGCGCTCCTTCGTGGCTGGGCAACAGCGGGCAGGCGGCGTGCGGCACTTGCCACGGATTGCCTCCCCAGGACGGCACGCTGGGCCACAACGCGGCGATCAGCGTGCCCTGCCACGTGTGCCACGGCGGCACGGTCTCGCCCGACGGGGGCCTCATCTTCAGCCCGCTCCCTGATGGCGGGCTCACCACGAAACACCTCGACGGAAAGATCACTGGCCAATGAAAGTGTTCAACCCATTCATTCTGGTTCGGGATCTGCTGTGGCGTGCCGCCCGTCATTGGATCTCGGCGATCGGCGTCACGCTCACCACGCTGGCCACCATCGCGATGCTCAGCATCTTCGCGCTCGAGCTGGGCGGGAGGCAGCTGAACAACTACGCCGGCATTCTCAGCTACCTCATCCTGCCGGCGCTGTTTGTGCTCGGGCTGATGCTGATCCCTCTCGGCCTCTTCCGCCTTCGCAAGGAAGAGAAAGCGGGCGGGCGCAAGGCCTTCCCGGTCTACGACTTCAACGACGCGCGGCTGCGCGGCATCGCCCTGGTCGTCGGGGTGGTGACGGTTGTGAACCTGATGCTGGTATCGACCGCGACCTTCAAGGGGCTCGAGGTGATGCACAGCAACCAGTTCTGCGGCACCACCTGCCACAACGTGATGCAGCCCGAGGCGGTTGCGCACCAGGTCACCGCCCACGCGAAGGTGTATTGCGCCGACTGCCACGTCGGCGAGGGCGCCGGGCACTTCGCGAAGGCCAAGCTGCGCGGAGCGACTCAGATGCTCCAGTTCTTCGCCGGGGACGTCGCGCGCCCGATTCCGCAGCCCACCACCGAGGTCGCGAACGAGATCTGCACCCGGTGCCACGCGACCGATCGGTTCACCGAAGATCGCCTCCACGTCCGGCGCAGGTACACGGACGATGAGAAGGCGGTCGAGAAGACGACCGTCTACCGCGCGCTTGTCGGCGGCCTGCGCGATGGCAAGTGGCAAGGAGTGCACAAGCACAACGGGCTGAAAATCCGCTACCGCTCGGATCAATCGAAGGTGACGGTCGGTGACGTCGAGGTCGCTCGGCCGGATGGCAGCGTCGAGACGTTCACCGATAGAGACGCCAAGGCTCCCGCCGACGCTCAGTGGCACACGATGGGGTGCACCGATTGCCACAACCGCCCGGCACACCGCTTCTTCACCCCTCAGTCGATCGTCGAGAAGGCGATTGGCCGCGGAGCAATCGACAAGGCGCTTCCGTTCATCGGGCGTGAGGCGATTGCCGCGCTCAACAAGGCCTACCCGTCGCACGCCGCCGCCATGACGGGGATTCCCGCCACGCTGGCCGCCTTCTACGCGAAGCAGGTTCCAGACATGGACGCTGAGGGCAAAGCGAGGGTCGATGCAGCGGGGAAGCTGCTCGCCACCGAGTGGACCCATAACAACTTCCCCGACATGAAGGTCACCTGGGGCACGTACAAGGATTTCCTGCAGCACGAGCCCGGCTGCTACCGGTGCCACGACAAGAAACACGAGAACGGAAAGGGCAAGGTGATTGGGCAGAAGTGCAGTGGCGCCTGCCACGACATCCTCGCCACCGAGGAAGAGCAGCCCGAGGCAATGGACGTACTGTTCCCCTGACCCGTCTGAAAAGATCTCGCCGCGCGCCACCAGGGCCCCGCTGCAGTCGAACGTAAGCACCAGGCCACGCTCCCACCCGGTCGCGGTGTCGACGCAAGAATAGGTGGTGCCCGAAGTCTCTTCGCGCGTGCCTACTGGACAATCAAGGTGGCCGACCAACTTCACCAGCTTCGGTTGCGGCAACAGGTCGATCGCGTTGTCGAGAATGTAGAAGACATACTCGCTACCAAGCCGCCGGATTGCTGCCCGAAGCTTGTCGCGATCAATTTTCTGCTGGGGCATCTTCGGGGCCTTCGGCTCGCTGTCGTCTGGCTTCTTTTCGGGCCGCCTTTTTCTCTTGCTGCGCACGCGCGCGATCCTCGACCGACGTCACTACGTCCGGACGCTCCTTGCCGAAGCGCTTGATGTACAGCTCCTCGATAAATGCGGGGAGCGGGAGCTTCCAAGGCTCCTGGTGGTGGTTGTCGATCTTGCCGAGCTTCTTGGGGTTCATGCCCAGCTCGCGCGCCATCTGAACGTGGGCGTGCGACAGCCGTGAGCTTCCGGTGAGCGTGCGAAGCGATCGCCGGCTGCGCTCAGCCGGCGGCAGGGTTCGAGAGGAGGGGGTCGCGTCGAAGCGTGGCCCGGTAGGTCCACGGCAGCCAGTGAGCAGGGGCGTCGTCGACGGCAGCAGC
>JANOHG010000052.1:0-3573 GCA_031406375.1 Archangiaceae bacterium
CCTCAAGGTTGCGCTGATCACCTTGATGGGCCTGGCAGTCATCACGGCCGGATTGGCAGCTGCGGAGCTGTTCTCGTACCTGCAACCTCTGCTGGAGGCGGATCCGATCGTCGGGCGCGTCGTCGACGAGGCGGGCGCTCCGATCTCGGGAGCGTCGGTCGAACGGCCGGTGTACTGGTGCGGCACCGTTCCCTACTGGACGCGCGTGAAATCCAGACTTCATCCGCGCCTGGACGCCGCGTTGTCCGACGCGGACGGGCGGTTTCAGATCCGCGCGGCGGACGGGCCGGTTCATCTGTCGGTGGAAAGCCTGGGTTACGCGCCCTCGCACGCGGACGTCGTGCGCCCGACTCCGCCGATTGAAGTCGTGCTCAGCCGAACAGCAAAGTCGAGCATCTCCGGAGAGCTTCGGTATCAAGCGGATGGCGGCACGGCGAGCGGGGTGAAGATCGTCGACGTCTCCTCGGTAGGTGGCTGGCACTCGGGGTTGCTGTGCCCCGTTCGACCGAGCATCCGTGAGATCACCACCGATGACGCAGGGAAATTTCAGCTCGACGGCCTCGCGGCGGGCCCCGTCAAGCTGTTGCTCCCTGATCAACAGGTGGTCGACGTCCAGGCGCCGGCAAGCGGTCTGGTGTGGCACTTGAATGGCACCATTTCGCGCTGAGCCGCAGCGGCTGACCCTGCGATTCATGGATTCATGCGCCAAACCGTGAGCGCGCCCGCGCGTCACAGGTACGCGAGCAGGGGATGCTTCTTCGCGGCCTTGAGGCGCGCGAACGCGACACAGGCGGGGTAAAGGCCGGCGACCGCGACGATCCACGCGACGTAGACGAGCGCGAGGCTCACCACCTTGTGCGTGTGGAGCGCGCGCGCCGCGACGCTGTACGCACCCGTCGCGAAGCGCAGCACCAGGATGTGCGCGATGTAAAAAAAGAGCGGCGTGCGCCCATACAACGCGAGCACCGCTGAACGAGATCCCGATCCGTCTGAACGGTGTCGACGCGCCCGCGTAGATTTCTGCAAAGGAAGCTGAGCCTTGCTCTGCGTGGCCACAGTGAATCCGAATTGTGGCCGGAAGTTCGCGGCGCCGCTGGAAGCGTAGCCAGCAACTCTCTTGGCCAAGAAATATTTCTTGGGTAAGATATATTTCGTGACCAAGAGAGAGCACCCAAACACGGTTCCCGATTCGCTTGTTGAGAGCGCGAACAAGCGTGGGTGGCGGATCAGCCAGAAGGGGGACCAGGCGTTGCTTCGCAAGGGTCGCACCGTCTTTCGATGTGCAGTTCAGCGATCGCGTGAAGCGAAGCGCGAGACGTTGCTAGGCGCGTTCGCCGTCGCGATCTTGAGAGCCCAGCAACCCGGTCCAGGCGAACCTCTTGCTGTTCTCTGGGCGCCGCATATTTCAGACCGGACTGCGCGGGAGCTGGGCGGATTTATCGAGGTCCATGCACCGAATACAGGTTGGGGACTGATCGACGATCGGGGCCGAATCGATTTGAGGGTGGATGGGCTGGCCGAGCTCAACCGCGCCGCAAGTCCGCCTATTCGGCTGGATCGAACCGGGGCTGGGGAGCTGTTCAGCGATCTGAACCAGTGGCTCCTCAAGGTGCTGTTGGCGCCCCACTTCCCAGCGCGACTGCTTCGAGCCGAACGCCGTGGTCCGATTCGAAACGCCACCGTGCTCGCGGAGTTGGCGGATGTGTCACTGCCGGTGAGCGCACGCCTTGTGCAGCGGCTCGAGCACGACGGATTCCTCGAACGAAGAACTGGCCTCGAGTTGGTGCGGATCCCCGAGCTGCTCGAGAGGTGGCGCAACTCCGCGGCACGCGTTGCCCGTGAGGAGTTTCCTGCTCGGCTTCGTGTGCCTGAACACCTGGGGCATAAGGTGCTTGCGATTGAGCGCGAATCCGCGCCTGACGTTCGGATCGCCTTTGGACTCTTTGCCGCTGCCGAACAGTTGACCGTGAAGCACGTCACCGGCGCGCCTCAGCACCTGTATGTCGAGAGGGTGACCCCCGCGTTCCTCCAGGAGCACGGAATCATTCGGCTCAGACAAGGCGAAGTGGGTGACTTCGTGGTGCGTATTCCGCGAACCCCGGAGACGGTGTTCCGCGGTTGGGTTCGCTCCACGCTCGAAGAGGACTCTGAAATCGTGCTCCCACCTGCCACTGACATTCTGCAGACCTGGATGGACGTGTCTCACCATCCCGCCCGAGGCGAGGAGCTGGCCAGATTCATCTGGGAACACCACATCGCCCCCTGTGTGGAGGAGCGATGACGGATGTCGAGGTCATGGCACGGCTGCTGGATGCACTGGGCGTGCGTACGGCCGATCTGGTGTTCGTCGGAGGGTGGGCACATCGAATCCTTGCGCTGCATCGGCTCGCCGTCTCGAGCTTCGCCCCTTTGGCGACACAAGACGTCGACATCCTCGTCACCAGGCAGACGCCGCAGGCAACGAACATCCTCGGATTGCTCGAAGGAGCGGGGTTCGTCCCGAAGTTCAAGATGGGGGACGAACAGCCGCCTGTCGCCGAGTACGTGCATCCCAGCAATCCTTCGACGCCAATCGAGTTCCTGATCGACGCCCCACCTTCACGCCGACCCTCGGTAACCGCACTCGTCAGCGGCATTTCGGCGCAAGCGTTGACAGGGTTGGGCTTGCTTCAGCTCGACACGTGGAATGTCGAGTTGAACCGCGGCAACGGATTCCCGGTAGCGAAGGCCTGCCTTGTGCGTGTACCCAACCCCGTCGCGTTCTCAACGCACAAGGTGTTGCTCGCTCGCAGGCGGAGCAGCCGTTCAGAGCGCGAGAAGGACATCCTCTATGCGTACGACACGTTGACGCTGTTCGCAGGAGCGAAGTCAGAGCTGCTTCGCCACGGGGAAATTGTAGTTGGTGCATTGTCCAGGCGCGAACGCGCAACTCTGGTGGAGACGCTTGGGGCGCTCGACACGGGTTCGGACCTTGCGCGAGGAGCTGCTCAAATTGCGACGAGCTCGGGCCGCCCGCGCCCTCCCGGGGGTCCACCGAGCAGCGTTGATCACGCCGACCGGGGTCGCGTCACCGCCAAGTGATCGAAATCAGGCCCCAGTCGGAGCCCCTGAACGGTTACGCCAAGCGCGGCTCACGGCAGGGCAATCACCGGTGTTGCCAGCGGAAGGTCAGCGGCGCGCGCGGGGCAGCCCGGCGTGCCGATGCGCATCGTCGACGAGTGCAGGAGCACGGTGTTCAAGTCGGGAAAGATGCTGTCTCCCCAGCCATTGGAGACCACCGTGTCCCCCCGATGGGCGCCAATCACGCGGATGTCGCCGGTGGCGTCGGTGAGCCCTTGTCGAACGACTCCACCGGCGGCCAGGTGCAGGAACACCGGAACCATCACTGCGGGCGTTCCGTCCGCGTTGGTGAAGCGCGCGATGAAGTCAGGGCACAGCGACCCGCCGACCAGGTTATTGACGATCTGCGGACGCCACGACGAAATCACTGGGACCATCGACACCAGCGGGCCACCGGGCTGCGCGATGACAGGCCCCCCCACGCCCGCGTTGCCCGGCACGGCTCCGCGCGAG
>JANOHG010000092.1:0-3902 GCA_031406375.1 Archangiaceae bacterium
GCAATCGAGCCAGGAGGTGCCACCGCGCTGACAACGGACTGTGGCAGCGCCTCATGCGGGCTGAACACGGGAAGAGTCGTCCGCGTCAACCTCGCCACCGGGATCGTGACTCCGATCGCAACCGGGCTGGGCAGGCTCCGCGCCATTGCCATCGAGCCCGGGGGAACGAGCGCGCTGTTCGTCGACGTTGCTCCCGGCGCCGGTCTCCTCCAGCGCATCGACCTCGCGACCGGAGCGGTGACCACGATTGCCACCGGCGTCACCTCTCCGGTCGATGTCGCACCGGAAGCCAACGGGACGACCGCGCTGGTGATGCAGACCGCGTTCGGAGGAGGATCCATCGCGCGTATCAACCTGGCGACTGGAGCCAAGACCACTCTCGTCAGCTTCAACGGTTGCTTTCAAGGACTCGGGATGGCGATCGAAGCCGGCGGAGGGACGCTGCTCGTGACGAGCACGTCGCTCAGCGGCTGCACCGGCGCTCTCGGGCTTGCGCGGATCGACCTGGGAACGGGCGCAATCACTCCCATCTCGGTCGGAATGAAATCGCCAGCGGGAGTGGCGATCGAAGCCGGCGGAACCACCGCGCTCGTCATCGATTCGAGCTCTGGTTTTTCGGGCTATTCCCGCTTGCTCCGCGTCGACCTGGCCACGGGTGTCTTCAGCGTCGTCGGCCCGCAGATTTCCGGCACGTCGCTCAACGGCGTCACCGGTCAAGGCAACTTCCTGAAAATCGAAGCCAGCGGCGCCGCGCTCGTCGCAGTCAGTGATGGGCAACTGCTGAGAGTCACCGACGCTCCCATCGTCGCGACGTCGCTCGCCCGTGCACTGGACGACCCCAAGGGGATCGCCCTCACCTCCGCGGGTGCGCTGGTGCTCGATTGCGGAGGCCTCGGCGACTGCACCGTCAGCGGCCGACTCGCGTCGGTGAATTTGACCACCGGCGCCCTCACCCCGATCGCCACCACCCTCAACACCCCCAACGCGATCGCCGTCGAAGCGGGCGGCACGACCGCCTTGATCACCGCCTGTGGACCCAGCAATCAAAGCTGCGCGAGCGCCGGTCGGGTGCTGCGGGTGACGCTCTCGAGCGGCGCCCTCGCGCTGGTGGGCGGAGGACTCAACAATCCAGATGGAGTCGCCATCGAGGCCAGCGGCACGACTGCGCTGGTCGCCGAACGGGGCAGCGGAAAGCTGCTGCGCCTGGACGTTGCCACCGGCACGTACACGATCGTCGCCTCCTCGCTCGGCGGCGTCCGGGGCGTCGTGATCGAGGCCGGTGGATCAACCGCTCTGTTGGTCGCCAACAACGCGTTGGTCCGCGTCAACCTGCTGGCCAGCGGCGCGGCCAGCGTGGTGGCGTCGGTCGTCATCGAGCGCTTCGTGGTCGAACCCGGAGGAGCGACGGCGCTCGTCGCCTGGCGCGACGGGGGGATCGGCGCCGCGAGGGGACAATTCGGCCGGGTTAACCTGACGACCGGCGCGGTGACCGTGCTCGCGATGCCGTACTTTGACCTGGTCCACTCGCTGGCCTTCGATTCCGCAGGAGGCAGCCTTTACTACACCGACAACGTGGGCGGCGGCGGCGGCGCGGGCCCTGGGTACCCGTACACGTCGGGCACGCTGTTTCGGATCGCAGCGCCCTAGCGATGGGCCCGAGCTGAGACACTCTTCAAATCAATGCGCTGCGGATGCTCGCCGCCGTCGACAAGAGCAGGTGGAGCATCCGTGTCGCACCGCTGGGCGGGACGGTTGGAGCGTTGTGGAGGGGCAGGGCTGCTCGAGGCCGAGCGTCCGCCAAGCGCTGGAGCGGTGGCGGATGGCTCGCGAGAACGAACTGGGAGACAAGGCGCAGGTCGAGTGGTCCGAGCCGAACCAAGGTGGGTACCTGAAGCACGACATCGCGGTAGATCCGAGCGTCCAATGATTCAAGCGATGATTTGTTCGGCGTTGCGCAACTAAACCGAAACTTTAACGATAACCGCACCCATGGCGCCTCCCCGAATCTCGAGTCAACGTTCTGCCCCTGCCGTCGCCCAGCAACCCGTCGCCCCCCGGACTTCGAAACCCACCGCTTCAGCGCCTGCTCGTGCGGAGCCCAGCGTGGCGGTCGTCAAAGACGGCTTTGAGAAGAAGCTGCCGACGGGAAAAGGCTCCAACCTCGGCTCGAAAGGACTCGCAGATCCAAACGTCGCTGCCGCACGCCGGCACGCGGCCTCGATGGACGGCAAGAAAGTCGACTGGGCGCACCCCGCAAAAGCGCTCGAGCACCTGACCCAGGTCGACAGCGGTCGCGGTGCTCAGGCTGGCGGCAACGATGCGATTCGCTGCGGTGCTGCAACCTTGATGGCGGGCACGGTGCTGTTGGGGCCTGGTCAATTCCAGGCAGGACTCGCTGCAGTCGTTTGCCGCGCGGACGCGTTCGCAGGAAAGTTGCGCGACATGGAAGCCCACTGGCCCGCCGGCCCCGGTGGAGAACTCGCCGCTGAAGTCGACAAGGCGTCAAAAACGCTCAATGAGCTGGCGCTGAAGGATCCGCGCACGCTGACCTACGGCGACATGAAGAAGGGGCAGGAAGCCCTTTATGTCATCGCCAACGTTGACCAGCGCCTCTCAGCGAACGGCAAGAGGATCGACATGACGCACGCGGCCGACTACCTCACCACCGGAGCGCTCACCACCTATCAGGACCTGCTCTGGGGCGGAAAAACGCCAACGATGAACGGCGAGCCGCTGCAGCAGATGCTCGTGGAGAATCCCACGGGCGCCGCCCACTTCGTCCTCACCAACAAGAAGGGCGAGATGGCATTCAACCCCTGGCCTGATCGCGACGGCACTGCGTTCACGCGCGCCGTCGATGGCAAAGGCCCCACCGTTTCTGCCGCGGGTGATTTTCAGGGTGCAGAGGTCGCCTCTGAGGGCTTCAAGCTGCCCGCGCGCGACTGAATGCTGCTGACGCGGGCCATCGACATTCAGCGGCGGCACAGGTGAGTAGACGGGGGATGGTTGGCGTTAGGCAGGCTAACAGCGAGTCGGCCGCAGGGGTGAGACTGCGAGGTGGTCGCCGGTGAGGCTCGTCAGGCACTGCGTCATCGCCCGAGGTCTCGGCGAGGAAATAGAAGCCCCGTCATCGGCGGCTACCGAGCCGGCACGACAGCTCGCGTCGGCCGGCGACGCTCGTCCCAACGCCAGACTTGAGCCCATCGCGCGGTGCATTCAACCAATTCTTCACAGGGCTTTCAGTCTGCTCGGTTGATGGGCGCGTCGAGCTTCGATTTCGCGGGGGCTGCGAGGGTGGCATGCTGGCAAGTCGGCGGCGCCGCTTGGAGGTAGGTGTTCCTGACCACCTCGAGTCGGGTCCCCCTCCAGGTCACAGTGCGCATCGTCATCCCGCGCGCCCACGCTGCGAGGAACGCGACGTCGCGAAGTGGAATGAGACACGCCCAGCGAAGCGCGAACGCATGGCCGCGAAGAAGCTTCGTCGCCAGCTGAGTGAACGCCACGCTGAGCACGGTCGACGCCGCCACGAACCACCAGAGAAACGCAGAGCTGGGCGACATCACCGCGGCTGCCAGCGCCCAGATGAGCGGCAGTTGCAACGGCTCGGCCCACGCTCCTGGCAGCAACCGGAAACGCAACATCGACCACCGCGCGTGGCGTTGCCAGAAGTGCGCAAGGCCCGCGGTTTGCTGCACGTTCGCCACCGGCGTCGGACACAACCGCGTGGCGTGCCCAGACTGTCGCAGCAACGTGCCAAAGCGCTGATCTTCAGCGAGCAGATCCTTCACCGTTTCCCAGCCACCGAGCTCGGCGAGAATCTCGCGCTTCACCGCAAACGACTTGCCCACCAACTGCGTCATCTTCAGCAGCGCCTCAGCGGTCGCCGAACTCGCCGCGCAGAA
>JANOHG010000109.1:0-3318 GCA_031406375.1 Archangiaceae bacterium
TCAGAGGTCGAAGTGGCGACTTGTCGGCTTGAAGCATTCCCTCATCCCAGGGGGCGCGATCCGAAGTCGGCAGCTGCTCTCCGAGCTTTTGGTCGGCGTCTGCAGCCACCAGCGTGTCCTGCACCACCCGCGACGTTGATAGATTGAGCTTTTCGGCCAACTGGCGAATCTCCAACAGCGTCGCGTCGGGCAAGTAAATGGTTCTGCGCACCAGATTCTCACCGACATCACGGGGAAAGCCGTGAGTCGCCAACTCGAGCAGCGCCATCGGACGCTCGAGAAAATCGCGCCCTGGGATTCCCAAGGAAAGCGACAGCTCCGAAAGAGGCCACCGCGGCCACTTCTTCGCATCGAGTTCAGAACTCGTGACGCTTCTTCGCACCAGCGCCATGGTGCCATCGTCGTCACGGAAGTCGATCCGCTTCTCGGCGGTAAGTCGTCCTGCTTCGTACATCCAGTACGCTTCGACCTCGAGTTCCTCGTTTCGAGGTCCCGGGTGAACGAACGCGTACGCCGCCTTCGCGCCTTTGATTTGCGAACAGGCCAGCGCCAGCTCTTTGAGCCGCCCGACGGTGAGCGTGCGGGAATCGACGATGTAAACGGCGGCCAACGAGCTCGCGAGTGTCTTCACGAATCCGATGCGCAGCCGACCCGGCAGCGCGTGTGTCTTCGCGACCGCGTCGAGCCCGGCCTGCGCTTCGTTTTTCGCCACCCCGAGGAAGCGCACCAGCACGCCTGCCGAGTCCTCATTCACCCCCTGCTCGTCGAGGTTCGCTGCTGCGGGCCGCGCCACAGGCTTCACCGCCGGCGCAGGCAGAGCACACAGCACCAGCGCAACCACCGCCAGGCCCCACCTCACCGCGCTGCTCTTTGTCCGGCTGAGCCGCGGGCAGTTATTTTCCGCGAAAAGGCCTGGTCGACCCTCGAGAGCCATTCACGAAAGGCCGGGTAGTCCTTCGCGGATACGCGCGAGGCCGACAGCTTCATTTCTCCGGCACAGGTGAGGATTCCCTGCGGCGTCGTGCAGAGAATCTTCAGCTGCCCGAAAGGTGAGGCAAGCACCACCTCGGGTGGCAAATCTTCCGCCACGTAGCCGATGGGCAGCGCATAGGTGAAGTGAAAGGAATTGAGCCAGGGACCCGTGAAGACGACATCGGACTTTCTGTCTGCCAGCGGTGCGAGCACTTGGGTGTAGGCGCGGCCTGCGCCAAAAGGGAAGAACCGCACCGCACCGGGCAGCGCTTCGGCGTAGCGCGGAGTCGACATCGCGAAGTCCAGCCGTACCGGGTCCTCGAGCTTGGTGGGATCCGTCATTGTCACCTCTGAGACCTTCAACCCTGGAAACGATTGGGCCCAGGCTTGCTCGAAGACATTCTTGCGGCTGGCTGCAGCCTGATACGTGCGCCGGTAGTCCGGCGCTCCCTGGCCCGTCACCGTCAGCGAGCCTTTCGCGTCGGCGCTGCCGTCGGCGCTGAGCGTGACAGCGAATACCATCGCGACCGGATTCGCTTCGGCCGTCGTCTCTGGAGTCGTGAAGAAGCGGCTCGGCCCATCGGGCTCGACGATCAGCACGTTCGCGATGTTGTCGGCGCTTGGAATTTCGCGACTGCCGTGGAACTCGGCGGTGCCGTCGAGGAACAGCTTGAACTTGGGCACGTAGACGATGGCGTGGTTGAATGCCGACAGAGACGCCGGTTCGGGATCCAGCTGGCCGAGCGAACGCATTCGCAGCAGCACCAGCCTGGCATCGATGCCCGCGACTTTGAACATCGCAGTCATTAATGACGCTTTGTCTTTGCAATCGCCAAAGCGCCGCGAGAGCACCCTGTCAACGCGGTAGGGCTTGTAGCCGTGGATTCCGAACTCGAGCGCGACGTAGCGGGTGTTGGTGACGACGAAGCCATAGATGGCCCGCATCACGCTCTGGTCGTCTTTGCGATCGACACCCTTCAACACCTCATCGACCGTCTTCCTTAGTTCGTCGTTGGGCACCAGCTGTTCGCGAACCAGGCCCCAGTAGTAGCGGCCGACTTGTTCCCAGGTCTTGTACGTCGACACATGCAAGACCGTCGCGACCTCTGCCCAGCCCGGCATTTGCGGCTCGGGTACAACGCGCGCAACCTCGTCAGCCTCGAAGCGGTAGACGCTGCGCCCATCGAGCTCTTCCTGCTTCAGCGTCACCCACTTCGGTAGGCTGGCTTTGTTCCAGTACAACGGCCGCTCTTTGGGCATCTCGACAACGTACCGGTAGCGCCGCTTGGGATACGTCGATTGAACCGACTCGGTATCGCCCCAATAGTCAGACAACAAGTTGTCGGTCGCCGTGTCGTCAAGCCGCCACTGCACTTCGAGAACATCCCCTGGCGCCAGCCCGGGGAACGAGAGGATCCGCGCCCGCGCGTCGTAGTACATGCCCGTCCACGGTTCATTGATGTTGCGATCGCTGTCCGAGAAGCTGTCGACGACGCTGCCGTCGCTCTTGGTAATCCGCGCCTTCAGCACCCGCACTTCCTGGCGATCCGGCGACCAGGTGATTGGCAACTGACGAAACGCTTCGACTCCCCGCTGAGTAAACGTCTTCACCACCAGCTGGTGAAACCGCGACGAGATGCCCGACGACTGCACGCGCACCGCGGTGACATCGGCGAGGTAGACCGCATCCTCAGGTGAAGCCCCAAGCGCCTTCGCTTCGTCGCCCCACGGCAACGCCCAGCGCGTGCCTTGGCTGGCGTCTTCGCCCTTGAGCCTGCGCATCACTTCCTTCAGCGCAGGGTTGTTCGGCTTGAGTGCCAGCGCTCGTCCGAACGCACCCAGAGCCTCCTCGTGGCGCTGCAGGTGCAGCAGCGTCCGGCCCTCGCGCTCATGAACTTCAGGCTCATCGGGCGCGTAGGCGCGCGACTCGGCAAAGGTCGCGACGGCTTCCTCGAAATGGTTGTTCGCGGCCAACAGCTCTGCCAACCGCAACCGCGAGTTGAGGTCATACGGGTCCATCGTCAGCACCCGCTTGAGCTGCTCGATTGCTTCGTCGGCGCGGCCGAGATCCGCGAGAAGGGACGAGAGCAGTCGGCGGCTGTTGAGGTCATCAAAGCGCAACGCAAGCGTCATCCGGCCACGGGCTTGCGCTTCCTCGAAACGATCCAGCCGTCGAGCGCTCGCCACCGCTTCTCGCGCAATCTGGGGCAGCAGCGGCAGCTTCGCGAACGCAGCCTCGATGGCGAGGTGAGATTGGGCACGGTGTCTAAGCTCGTCGAGCGCGCGGATCCGCGCGACGTGTGCGGGCCCATAGCGTGGAAATTCGACCAGCAGCTTGTCGAGCAG
>JANOHG010000120.1:0-1271 GCA_031406375.1 Archangiaceae bacterium
CCTCAAGGCGCACGGCCGACAGCTGCTCGAGATGGGTCGCCCCAGCACAGAAAAGGCGGAAACGATTGATCTCGGGGATGTCGTCACCCGCACCCTGAAGATGCTCGGCACCGCCGGCAAGACCCGACATGTGACCATCGAGCTTGCCGGAATGGACACCGAACAAGCTGTGCTCGCGCATCGAACTCAGGTCGAGCAGGTTCTGCTGAACCTGATGATCAACGCGGTCGATGCGATGAACGAGACCCCGCGCCGCCCCGCCCGGCTGACGGTGAGGCTGCAATCAGACGGGAAGTTCGGCCACTGCTCGGTTACCGACACGGGCATGGGGATGCCGCCGGAAGTGGTAGCCAGAATCTACGAGCCCTTTTTCACCACCAAAGGCTCCGGCAAGGGCACTGGCCTCGGCCTGCCTGTCGTTCAACAAATCATCGATGCGCATGGGGGTCGCCTGACAGTCGACTCACGTATCGGAGAAGGCACGACCTTCGAGTTCACCCTTCCCCTCGCATAGCCGTTTAATGGTACCGCCGTTCTCACTGTACGCCGACGTTGTGTCTGGACGTGGCAGTGCCAAACCAACGAAGTCTCTTCGCAACAGCGAAGTGCGACACCGGCGTTCCTGTGCTTCTCAGCAGCCCGAAGTGAATTAGAGTGTTCGCGCGCCTTTCGGGGAGCGCAGTCCAGTGGCTGACGAACAACAACGATTTGGTAAATACGTCCTGATCTCCAAGCTCGCCGCTGGCGGGATGGCGATCACTTACCGTGCGAAGATGACCGCGGCGGCGGGGCTTACCAAAGACGTTGTCATCAAGAAGATCCACCCCCACCTGGCTGAGGAAGAGGACTTCGTCGAGATGTTCGTGCGCGAAGCCAAGCTCGCCGCCTCGCTGACTCACGGAAACATCGCGCAGGTCTTCGACTTCGGAAAAACCGATGGCGACTACTTCCTCGCGATGGAGCTCGTCCACGGCCAGGCGCTCTCACGCGTGCTGCGCCGCGCCGCCGACAACGACATCCCTTTCCTGCCGATTCCGATTGCCCTGCAAATCGTCTGTCGAATGTGTGACGGGTTGAACTACGCGCACACCCGAAAAGACGCGAACGGAGAGCTGCTCAACCTCGTTCATCGCGACGTGTCTCCTGAGAATCTCCTTCTTTCGTACGAAGGCGAGGTGAAGGTCGTCGATTTCGGCATCGCCAAATCGAATACCGGCGGCAAGCAGACCGAGACGGGGATGGTGAAGGGGAAGTATCCGTACTTCTCTCCT
>JANOHG010000524.1:0-3765 GCA_031406375.1 Archangiaceae bacterium
CTCGATGCGCTGGTCACCGAATGGAACGGACCCCTCGAAGAGATCATGCTGCTCGGGCACAGCATGGGAGGCCTCGTCGCCCGATCGGCGTGCCACGTCGCCGGCACGCACGAAAGCCGATGGCTTCCGTTGGTAAAGCGCGCAATCTACGTCGGGACACCACACCTCGGAGCGCCGATGGAACGGGTCGGCAGGGTGGTGTCGAAAGTGCTGAAAGCCGTCGAAGATCCTTATGCCCAGTTGATCGCGCAGATTGCCGACCTGCGCAGCGACGGGATCAAAGATCTGGGCGATGCGGATCTGCGTGAGGAAGATCGCGCACGTCGCGTCGCCACCATCGCGCTGCGCGATCCGCGTCACCCAGTGCCACTGCTTCCGCAGATCCAACACCTGCTCATTGCCGGGACGATGCACCCCACCCCGTGGCTGAGCGCGCTGTTCGGAGACGCCGTGGTGCCTTTGGCGAGCGCGACCAACGGGTTGGTGGATGCGAAGATCATCCCCGGCATCCTCCACCTGCCGCTTGCGTATCGCGCCGAGGTGTACGAAGCGATTTCAACCTGGTGCAGTGAGGCAAAGCAATGAACCGATGGCGCGGCCTGGTGGTGCTGGTCAAAGACGCAGTTGAGAATGGCTCGATGGCGGTCGAGAAGATCCAAAAGGAAACGGCCAACCGCCCGTTTGGCTTGCTCGAGCAGCTTGCTCCCATTGCCGGCCCGGTGAAGGCAATTCACACCATCCACGATCTTACGGTTTCGACGACCCACAGCGCGATTCGGCTCGTCAACCGGGTGGTCACCGACACGGTCGATGGTGTGCTGGCGGCGATTGAACGGGAATAGGAGGTCAAAGGAGGATAGAGGGAACACTTGAGCGCCAAACTGCCCGTCACTTTCGCTTCGCTCGGGTTACCTCCCGCCCTCCTCTCTGCGCTCACCAAGCTCGGATACGAAGAGCCGACTCCGATCCAGGCTGAGTCGATTCCCGCACTGCTTGCGGGCAAAGACGTGTTGGGCCAAGCGGCGACGGGCACCGGAAAGACGGCTGCGTTTGCGTTGCCGCTGTTGAGCCGACTGCCGATCGGCAAGTGCAAGCAGTTCGAAACTTCGGCGTTGGTGTTGGTGCCGACCCGCGAGCTGGCCCTTCAGGTGACCGAGGCGATGCGGAAGTACGGCAGCGCAATGGGCGTGAGCGTGCTCGCGGTTTATGGCGGCGAGGAGATTGGTAAGCAGCTCAAGCCTCTGCGAAAGGGTGTCGATGTGGTGGTGGCGACGCCCGGTCGGGCGATCGATCACCTCAAACGAAAGAGTCTGCTGCTCACGAAAGTCGCCACCGTCGTGCTCGATGAAGCCGACGAAATGCTCGACATGGGATTCGCCGAGGATCTCGAGACGATCCTCGATGCGCTGCCCGAGAAACGCCAGACGGCGCTCTTCTCGGCCACGATGCCGTCTCGGATCATCAAGATCGCCGAACGCCACCTCACCTCGCCGGTGCGGGTGAGCATCGCGCGCCACGTTGCCACGCCTGGCGAAGCGCCGAAGGTTCGTCAGAGCGCTTTTGTGGTGCCGCGGCGGTTCAAGACGGTGGCGCTGATGCGAATCTTCCAGCTCGAAAAACCTCAGAGCGCGTTGATCTTCTGTCGTACCCGGGACGAAGTCGACGAGCTCTCGAGCTTGCTCATTCAGCAAGGCGAGCCCGCGGCAGCGCTTCATGGCGGCCTCACCCAGGAACAGCGCGATCGGGTAATGAAGAAGTTCAAGACCAGCGCGGTGAAGTTTCTGGTCGCCACCGACGTCGCGGCGCGCGGGCTGCACATCGAGAACCTGTCTCACGTCATCAACTACGACGTCCCCAACTCACCCGAGGCGTACGTTCATCGCATCGGTCGCACTGGGCGTGCGGGACGCGAAGGGGTGGCGATCACGCTCGCCGAACCGCAGGAAACGCGGTTGCTGCAGGGGCTCGAACGCGCCGTCGGCAGCAAGATCGCGCTGGCGAAGGTTCCGACCCCCGATGAACTGCGCGCACACCAGCTTCAACACACCCGCGACGCGGTGCTCGAAGCAGCGCGTGCCAAGAAGGGGGCAGGACTCCGCGCGTGGATTTCCGAGCTCAGCGGTGAGCTCGAGCCTGTTGACCTGGCTGCCGCCGCGATCGAGCTGCTGCATGCGGTGCAGCACGGCACGCAGCCCGTCGACGACATTCAGATCCCCGTCTGGGCAGCCGCGCGACCAAGCGCCGCCCGCGGAAAATCGACCACCCGCGCGCCCTCACGGCAAGCGCACGTTCCGCCCCGTCGCGACGATCGCCCCAGTCCGCGCGACGAACGACCGACCCCCGCACCGGTGCTTCGCGATCACCGACCGACGCACGCTCCAGCCCGACCCACCTCGCGCGATGATCGCCCGACGCATCCGCCCTCGCGCCGAGATGATCGTCCCGCGTTTCCTCCAACCCGCCGCGAGGATCGCCACGACCGCCCTGCACAGACGTTCGGTACTCCTGCGCGCGCCTTTCAAAAACGGCAAGGTCGGGAAAGCGAACCGAAGGTGACCCTCTGGATTGGAGCAGGCGAACAGGCCGGCATTCGCCCTCAGGATCTGGTCGGAGCGATCGCGAACGAAGCGAAGCTCGACTCGAAACAGATCGGCCCGATCGAGATTCGCGAAGGCTTCTCGCTTGTCGGAGTTCCTCAGGACGCCGCCGACCGGGTGGTTGCTGCGATGCGAACCACGACCCTTCGAGGGCGCAAGGTTCAGGTGCGGCGCGAGCGCTGATTCGAAGGTTTTCTGGGAAGAGGCTGGCGCGCCGGCCGACGAACGGGTTGCGCGCGCAACAGCGCCGCCTCGCGGGAAAGGCTGAGCTGCAGTTCCAGCTCGTCACGCATTTTGTGGGCCGCTTCGCAGGTCTCTTCTTCTGCTTCGAGGCGGTAGGTTTCGCCCATCGTGACCTCAGACAATGCGCCCTTCGCAGTGGTTGTGCCAGCAATCTGAGAACTTACGGCCAGGCGAACTCCTTCAAGCTTCACTTGACCGCGGTGCGCCACGCGCGCAGGTCGGCCTCAACCTGCTGACATTGGCTTCCTCGCGCGTTTCGAGCGGAGGTCGCGATGGCGCGGGCCTTCTGTTTTATCTTCGACACGTCCGAAGGTGACGCGTCGTCGCTCATCTTGGCCAACGACAGCGTCTCGAGATTCTCGACCTGCTCGCGCATCGCGCGCTTCCAGTTTTCGTTGGCTTCGCATGACGAGCTGGCAGCGCTGGCACCCACGCGCGGACGGGGCGTGACGGCGACGGCTTTCGTCGGTTGCAGCAGCGGTTCCAGCTGGGGCTCAACCTCGGGGGGCGGCGTCGGAAGGGGAGTGAGCGCGAGCACGGGCTCCACAGGCAGAGGCGATTTCGCCTTCGAGAATCTCAGGCCCACTGAAAGCAACCCGAGGGCAACCAGGGCCGCGGCGAGGATCGCCGGCCGCGACTTCCAAAAACGCCGTCTACCCTCAGCGTCACGACGGACCACAAGCCGGGTGCTGCGCAGAAGCGCTATAATCGTCGCGACTTCACGGACAGCTTCCTGCGCGCCCATCGGCCGCTCGGCTGGATCTTTCTTCAGCAGCCGCATCACCAGATCGTCCAGCTGCGGGTGGATTCCAGGAGTCAGAAGGCTCAGGCGCGTGGGAGTCACGAGGCGGTGCTGCTGCATCAATTCCCAAGCAGAGGTCGAGTTGAACGGCAGCGCTCCCGACAGCATCTCGTAGAGGATGAC
>JANOHG010000153.1:0-10944 GCA_031406375.1 Archangiaceae bacterium
GCCGCTCACGGGTCGTCAGCGCCGGCAGTTGCGTGCGCTCGGCCATCATCTGAAGGTGGTCGTCCTCACCGGCGCTCAGGGAATCACCGACCAGGTCGTGGCTGCCGTCGAGGTCGCGCTCAAAGATCATGAGCTCATCAAGGTGAAGATCGCTGAAGGCCCGGCTGACCGACACGAGGCGTCAGCCGCCCTCGCCGCCGCTACCCATTCTCAGCTCGCCCAACTGCTGGGGCGAACGGTGTTGCTGTTTCGCCAGCGCAAAGTGGGCTCTAAAATCACCCTGACGTGAGGCGTGGCTTCTTGAAGCTGCCATTCGTCTGCGTTAGCCGCCGAACGGCGAGACGCCGACGCTCAGCATCGCGGTGTAGACGCGATTGCCCGGCATCCCGCCAACGTTTGCGCCGATCCACCACCGGCCGAACATCAGCCTCGCGCCCACATCGAGGTTGACGTAGGGCTTGACCCGGAAGAACTGGGCCTCCAAGCCTTCATCGCCTGCATTGAAAGTCGCCGCACCGAAGCCAATCCCCGCCCCGGCGTTCAACTGAAAACGCCCTCGGGTGTGGGCTCTCAATTCTCCCAGCACCGCCCAGACATGATCATCCGAGCCGGGCAACGCGAACGTCATCATCCGGATTGAAGGCGTGATCCAGTTCGCGAAATCAACGCCAAGCCGTGCCGACAGCGCGGGAGACACCCTGCACAGGCACCCTGCGGAAGCGCCCCCCGCTACTTCGAGCTCGAGACGGGGATCCGCCCAGGCGGCAGACGAGGACACAACCAACACCAGCATCAATCGCTTCATGCCCAGATTGGTTGCCTGTGCTCGGGAAACTGATCATCGGGCGGCGTCACCCGCGAGCTTCGCCGCCCCCTCGAGCGCATCGAGCATGCCTGGCCCGTAGTACTGCTTGCGCGACTCGCCGCTTCCTTTCGCCACCACCTCCGACGGCTCTAAATAGCCCAGGTATCCATTGGCCAAGCCCACCAGGCGGTGAGCTCCGGCGGCGGCCTCGAGTCGGGCGCCCGTCGGCTGCGAGGCTTCGACCGGCGCCGAAAGCCACACCATCGGGCCCAGTCGAATCACCCCCACCTCTGCTTCGCGTGACGCTGACAGGCAGACGAAGTTGCTCGCCGCCACCCGGCTGAAAGACGGCACCAGCCGCGACGCGTCGGGGTGTGGCAGGGTGACGCGCGCACTGGAAATCGCCAGCTCGAACGGGGGTAGCACTTCAATCGTGGCCGGCAACTGTCGCTCGATCATTTCGGCGAATGCGCCCGCGGTTTGGTCAGCGGGCGCAGACGCATTCCCAACTGCGCCCTGCATCAACAAAGTGACCCCTGCATCGGCTGCATGCCGTCGTTCTGCCAGCGCGCCAGGGTAGTCTGGATCCAGCGCGTCGACCTTTCGAGGGATGAGGGTGGGGTGGGCAGCCATCACCAGCCATTCGGCGATTGGGCCTTGGGCAGCGGTGAGCGTCATCCGGGTAATGCGGCGATCGCAGGCGTCGCCGGACCGCGGGCGACACAGGCTCGCCTGCGCACTCCCAAGTTCCATTCGGGCGGGCATTAATGACTTGGTTGCCAAGGCGAGCGCCTCGACCGCTGCGCGCACCAACGCGTTCTTCGCCGATTCTCGGTAGAGCCCTGTGCCCGCGAGCTCGGCCAGCGGGCGGTTGTCGTAGCCTCCCAACGATGAATGCGAGTGCGTCGCCACCACCCACGCTTGAGGGTGCCCTGACAGCGTCCGCACCTCATTCACCACCCCATCGGGAATCAACAGCACGTCTAACGTGACCACTGCTGCTTTCACTGCACCGACCTGCACCACCACCGCCCGCGCTTCCAAGGGTCGGTTCGCGCGCGAAGCCGACGGTCGCATCGGGCCGTAGCCAGCGACCGTCACCGGCCACGGAGGATTAAGCCTTACCCGCGCGGCGCCGGCGTTCAGCTCACCTGTTGCCCGCTGTGACGAGACGAGGTTCGGCGGTTCGACGATCCACCGGCCGCACCAGTCCCATGAGGCGAGCGCGTATGCGCCGCCGATCGCGAGAAGCGCTGTCATCCCGAACAGATGGAATCGCCTGCGCCGCACGAAGCGCACCAGCTTAGCGGCTTGGTTGCTTAGGCGCTCGGCCCTGCGAGCTCGGCGAGTCTGTCGGCTACCAGCATTCTCAAGCTGGTGAGGTTGAAAGGCTTGGCCACCCTCAGGTTGGGCACGTGATCGAGAAACGCCTGGGCGCTGGGGGTGAATGCTCCACCGGTCAAAAAGACGATCCGTTTTGCCTGGTCAGGAACCTTGTCAAGAATCGCCGCGTAAAGGTCCATGCCCGTCATCAACGGCATCATCAGGTCACAGAGAATCAAATCGAACCGGTTGCCCGTCACGATCTGGCTCAGCGCGTTCTTCGGGCTCTCGGTCGTGATGACGTCGTGCTGCTGACTCAAGCTCTTGCGCAGCACGGTCAACAGCATCGGCTCGTCGTCGACGACGAGAATCTTCGAACGCCCAGGCGCAGGCGCCGGCGCGGGCAGTTGACCAGGTGCTGCTTGCGCTGCCGAAGGACCCGACGAAGCGGGCAGGAAGACCTGGAAGACCGAGCCCTTTCCAACTTCGCTTGCCACGGTGATTCTCCCGCCCAGCGAGGTGACGATGCGGTGAGAGATCGAAAGCCCAAGGCCAGTTCCTACCCCCACCGCTTTGGTCGTGAAGAAAGGCGTGAACAGCCGGCGCAAAATTTCCGGTGGAATTCCTGCGCCCGTATCCCGACACTCGACGAGCACCAGCCCGGTCGGATCAAGCCGGGTCGAGATCCGGATCTCCTTCGTCGTCGCGCCGCCTTCCTCAATCGCCTGGGCCGCGTTGGCAATCAGATTGAGGAAGACTTGCCCAAGCCTTGATGCATTCGCGTCCACCAGAGGAATGGCGTGAAAGTCTCTAATCACCGTGCACCGGTGCCGGGTCTCATTTGCCGCCATTCGCAGGGAAGTCTCGATCACCTGTTGGACGTCAACCGGTCTCCTCAGGTCTGCTTCCCCACGTGAAAACACCTTCAAGTCATTGACGACGTCGCGCACGCGGCTGGCCGCCTCGAGGCCATCACGAATTCCTTCCTGTACTTCCATCAGCACGGTCAGCTCGGGCCGCTGTATGCGCAGCGCCTCGACCTGTTGGGTCGTGAGGTCGAGATTCGCGAACACCACCGCCAGTGGGTTGTTAATCTCGTGCGCCACCCCCGCGGCCAGCGTGCCGACCGACGCCATTCGATCTGAAATCATCAGCTGCTCCTGCAGCTGCTTCTGCTCGGTGATGTCGGTTACCATCGCGATGGCTCCCCGCCCTGCGCCGCCGGGCGCCGGAATCGGGTTGGTCGACATCGAGGCCCAGAACTCAGATCCGTCGCGGCGCTTGAACCGCGTGATGCGGGTGGTCGCATCGAGCAGGCCCTGCTCATCGACCAGGAACTCAAACAGCGATGCGCCGTGCAGCGATTTCGGTTCGGCGCCAAGCATCCTCGCCATCCGAAGGTTGGTGAACGTCGTGCGCCCCTCGCCATCGATGACCCAGATGCCTTCCTGGGCGGTCTCGACTATCTGGCGGTACTTCTGCTCGCTGTCGCGCAGCGACTCTTCGGCCAGACGCTTGTCACGGCGAGACTCCGCTTCGCGCACTTCTCGTTCGAGCACGGGTACGAACCGCGCCATCTGGCTCTTCAGCAGGAAGTCATGGGCCCCCGCTTTCAGCATCGCCACTGCGGTTTCTTCGCCTGTCGTTCCCGAGATGATGATGAACGGAAGATCGCGCCCCGTGCGTTGCAGCAGCCTGAGCGCCGCAAGCGCGCTGAAGCTGGGCATCGAGTAGTCGCTCAACACCACGTCCCAGACGCCGTCCGTCAGCGCAGCGGCCATTTCCGCGGGGGTTTGGACCTGGGCGTGGTGCACGTCGTAGCCGCCTGCTGTCAGCGCCTGCACCAACAGAAAACAGTCGTCATCCGAATCTTCCACCACCAGACAACGCAAAGGCTTTTTCACCAGGCCTCCCCTTCGTTCCCTATCGCAGGGTGCCACCGGAAGACGAGGCTCGAATGGACCAACCGCATCGTTCGTACCCCCAGATGAAATTCAGCGCAGAACGCAGCCCCGAAGGGTCAACACGTGCTCAATGTACGAGATGCGCTCGCCCATGCCCAGCTGAGCCTCTGTCGAAAAGCGACGTGGCTGACCACACACGGTGATTTTCTGCTCTGCGGGGCCAAATGGCGCGCCTAATTCAACCAGGCAGATGCGGCCCTCGCCTTCAGCTCGCGCGTGAGTCGAGGCAGATTGTCACCGGGCCGTTGTTCACCAACGACACCTTCATGTCCGCCGCGAACACGCCTTCTGCGACCGACAGCCCAGCAGCGCGAGACCGTTCACAAAATGCGGTGTAGAGCCGTTTGGCGTCTTCGGGCGCCATCGCCTCGAGAAAGCTTGGTCGCCTGCCTTTGCGCGTGTCGGCAAACAGGGTGAACTGACTCACCGCGAGAATTGCCTTGCTGGTGTCGAGCACCGAACGATTCATCTTTCCGGCTTCGTCCTCGAAGATTCGCAAGCGCGAGACTTTCTCGACCATCCAGTCGACATCCTGCTCGCCGTCGCCCGCGCCCACGCCAAGCAGCACCAGCAATCCAGGGCCGATCTTTCCAACCGGTGCGCCTTCGACCTCGACTTGGGCCTCGAGCACCCGCTGCAGCACGGCTCTCATGCCCGAAACAGCACTCGTTCGGACCGCGGGCGCTGCATCGTGCGGGCGAGAATCAACAAGAAGCGCGGGTCGTTGATCAGATACCTGCGCCACATTCGCTTCGGCTCTCGTGACAAACGGTACGCCCACTCGAGCCCGTTGCTCGACATCCACTTCGGCGCGCGCCGCACCGTGCCCGCGATGAAGTCGAGGCCCGCACCGATTCCGAACGCGATCGCGGGCGCATAGGCAGCGGCGCAGCGGTGCATCCAGATTTCCTGCTTCGGGGCTCCTAACGCAACCAACAGCACGTCAGGCTTTGCTGCCTGGATTTTTGCGATCGCCGCCAGGTTCTCTGACGCCGCCGGGTCCACTGAAACCTTGGGCGCATCGCAGCCGACCACCAAAGTGCCGTACCGCCGGTGAACTTCTTCCGCTGCTTTTTCCGCGACCCCAGGCCCTGCACCCATGAAGTAGACGCGCCAGCTCTTCTTCGCCGAAAGCTCCATCAGAGGCAGAATCAGATCCGCGCCCGAGATTTTCTCAGGCAACTGCTGCCCGAGAAGCCGGCTGACCCAGACCAGCGGCTGCCCATCGACCAGCGACAACGCCGCGCTCGCATAGGAAGCCCGAAAAGCCAGGTTGTCGTCGGCGAGCACCACATGGTCGATGTTGGGCGTCACCACGTAGCCGCCCTTCCTGGCTTCGACCAACTGCTCGATCGCCTCGAGCGCGCCGCCAAAGGTGAGGACGTCAATCGGAACTTCTCCCAGCTTCAGGCGTTTTTGCAGAGCCGACACAAGCGAAGAGTTACACGCACTGAACGCAAAGAGCCATGCCCACCCGCCGAGAGGAATGATATTTAGGGGCCTTGAGCTTCTTCGTCGAGCAGGTGCCATCGATCGAAACGCTTCGCGAAGAGTGGGAGCGTCTCGACGCAACCACCTCGCCCAGGCTCCCCTTCAGTGGGCCGCTGTGGAACGCGCTGTGGTGGCACCATTTCCGGGAAGACCGCCCGTTCGTCAAAGACTCGCTTCGGCTGTTTGCGATTCGCGATCACGACCGAAATTTGCGCGGCGTTGCTCCGATGATGCTCACCGAACGGCCTGCCGTCGGCCCGCTGCGCGCGCGGATGTTGCAGTTTCTGGGAGCCGACCCGAACGTGACCGAAGTGCGGGGAGTCGTCTGCAGTCCCAGCGACCAGCCTGCGGTGGTCGAGGCACTGCTGCTGTATCTCGAAGCGCGGGCCACCGAGTGGGACTGGGTTTTTTTCGGCGGCATCCTCCAAGCCGGTGACGCATACCGCATCCTCAATCAGAGGCCGCAAGTGAAGTGGGGCCGCGAGGTGCCCGACTTTCTGCTCGCGATGCCCAACGACTGGGAAGTCTTCAAGGCTTCGCTGTCGCGCAACATCAAAGAGTCGCTGCGCAAGTGCTACAACTCACTCAAGCGCGACAACCTCGACTTGACCTTTCATGTGCTCACGGCGCCTGAGCAGATGGATGCGGGGCTCGACCACTTTTTGCGACTGCATTCGGCGCGCGCCTCCGCGACGGACACCATCACCCACAAGAACGTCTTCGAGTCGGGACCTTCCCGTGCGTTCCTGCGCGATTTTCTCAAGCAGTCGGCCGCTGCGGGAAATGTGCGCATTTTCCAGCTCGAGCTTTCGAAGCAGATTGTCGCAACGCGCATCGGATTGGTCGTCGGCGACACGCTCTATCTCTACTTTTCAGGCTTTGATCCCGCGTGGGGAAAGTACAGCGTGATGACAACCACCGTGGCGGAAGCGCTGAAGTTCGCAATCGCCAACAAATTCGCATTGGTCAACCTCTCACCAGGCAACGATGTGTCGAAGACGCGGTGGGGCCCGACCGAGGTGATGCTTCGCGAAGCGGTGCTGCCAGCTCCGTCTTTGATGGGCCCACTCGTTTACCGCGCCTATGTCGGATTGAACAATGCCCGACACAACGAGAATTCGCGGTTTTCCCGGGTGATTGCCTTTGCGACGCGACGGTCGTGACTGAAGTGCTACTGTCCGACTCCCGTCTGGTTTGGATATAGGGATTCAACCTACATTCCGGGCGAATAAAGCTGCAGTCTGTGGCCTGACGCTTACGAAGCATCTCTTCATGAACTCACTGTTGGGCACTCTCGCACCGGGCATCACGGCCAAGATCAACCTGCTGGTGGATCTTGCGTGGCTTTTGGGCTCGATTGTCCTCGCGACCATCTGGTCGGGCCGCTACACCGATGGTGTCGAGATCGCCTGGTTCGCGGTCGCCGCGACCGCCACCTGGCTCATTACCAGTACGGCGATTCGCCACTACGACCCCGCGGCGGATCGTGAAGTGATGGATGACGTTGCCCTGGTCAGCATCCTGGTGCTCGCCGTCTGCACTGTGCTTGCGCTGGTGAGCCTGGCTGCTCCTGACACGTCGGCCCTTCCGCGTGTCCCGCAGTTCCTCGTCACTCTTTGGCCGGTATCGCTCTTCTTGCGCCTGGCCGTCTTTCGCCTGCTGTCGGAACGAGAAGGCCCGCTTGATGAAGTTCTCATCATCGGCACTGGCCCGATGGGTCGGATCACCGCCGAAGATCTGATCAAGCGTGGCCGTCGCACGGTGGTTGGCTTTCTGCGCTTTGAAGACGAGCAGCGACCCGACAATCTGCGCGCGCCGTTTCTCGGCGTCACTTCTGACCTCGAAGGCATCCTTCGCACCGTTGCCGTCAGTGAGGTCTACGTCGCTGGCGGCAACTTCAAGTATTCGGAAGCGATGCAGGCAGCGATCAAGACTTGCGAGAAGTTCGGGATTCCTTTTGCTTTGCCCGCCTATAGCTTCCGGCTTGATCGCGCCCGCCCCGTCGCCAGCAAGGCGATCGTCGATGGCTACCTGCATTATGTCTCGGTCGATGTGAAGCCGAGTCAGATGGCGCTGAAGCGCTTGTTCGACATCGTCTCATCGGCCTGCGCGCTGTGGGTGCTGCTTCCGATGTTCGGCCTCGTCGCGATGATCATCAAAGCGACTTCCCGCGGGTCGGTGTTCTTCAAGCAGCAGCGGGTTGGCGTCCACGGCAAGCCGTTCAACATGCTCAAGTTCCGCTCGATGGTGACGAACGCGGAAGAGCTGAAGGCCAAGCTCGAGAAGATGAACGAGATGAGCGGCCCGGTTTTCAAGATGAAGAACGACCCTCGGGTGACGGCGATCGGGCGCTTCATCCGCAAGTACTCGATCGATGAGCTTCCGCAGTTGATCAACGTGCTGCGGGGCGACATGAGCATCGTTGGGCCGCGGCCCCCGGTTCCCCCCGAAGTCGCCAAGTATGAAGCTTGGCAGCGCCGCCGGCTCTCGGTGCGCCCAGGGTTGACCTGCATCTGGCAGGTCTCAGGGCGCAATCAGATTTCGTTCGAACAGTGGATGTACCTCGATATGCAGTACATCGATCACTGGTCGCTCAAGAACGACATCAATCTGATCTTGAAGACGGTTCCCGTTGTCCTCACTGGCCGCGGTGCGAGCTAGAAAGACGTGCCTTGAACCAGGCCGTCAAACCTTCAAACGACGTTCTCGTCGCCGTGCGCAACCTCGCCAAGCTGGGCGGGTCGCTGGGGATGACGCTCGCAATCGGCTTCGTCATCCGGCCACTGCTGCGAAGGTGGTTGGGGCCCGACGCGTTCGGCCCTCTCGACACCGCTGACGGCTTCACTGCGACCTTCTTCATCGTCCTCACGCTTGGCGTCGACGGGTACATTCGCAAAGAGATCCCGATTCGCCCCGGGCATGTGAACGATTTCTTTGCGTCGATTTTCCTGCTGCGGTTGGCTCTCACCGTACCCATCTTCGTCGCGATGTACGCGGTGATGACGTACTTCCAGTGGCCCCGCGACGTTCAGGTGCTGGTCTGGATTCTCGGCTTCGCCCAGTTCGTTCAGATGATGAACTTCAGCTTCGCGGCGCTTCTTCAGGCGCACACGACTGTCGACGGGCTATCGGTCATCAATGTCTGTTCGAAGATTGCCTGGGGGGCCGTCGGCCTCATCGGCGTCTACCTGGGCTACGGCATCAACGCGGTTGCGCTCGCCCTGCTTATCTCGGAAAGCGTGAAGGCGATCGTATGTCTGGCGTTGTGTCGCAAGCACTTCAACCTCTCGTTCTCTTCTTTCGGTTGGGGCCCAGCGAAGGTGATCATCGTTGCGACGCTGCCGTTCTACCTGAACACCGTGTTCCACACTGTCTACAACAAGCTCGACGTCGTGCTGCTGCGGCAGATTACCGAAGGTCGCCTTGGGCTGGTCGCCGCGAACCAGGAGACCGGGTGGTACGGCGCTGCCGCTGGCCTGGGCGCGCTGTCGATGCTGTTGGTGCCGTTGCTTGCTGGGGTGATGATGCCGTTGCTCGCGCGTGCACGCGAAGCGGATTTGGTTGAGTACAACCGGCTGATCAAGCGCTCACTCGAGCTGGTGCTGACCGTCGCAGTCCCGATGTCGGTAGCGCTTGGCATCGGCGCCGACGTGTTGATTTCGCTGATGGTTGGCGACGCGTATGCCCCCGCCACCCTTTCGCTGCGGCTGCTCTCGCCCGTTTACCTGTTCATTTACGTCAGCATCATCAGCGCCGTCGTCCTCCAGCTGGAAGACAAAGCGTGGACGCTGGCGGTGATGTCGTTGATCGGCCTGGTGGTAAACATCGCGGCCAACTTGGTGTTGATTGGCCCAGCCATCGATCGCTACGGCGCTTCCTTCGGTGGAGCTGCGTGCGCGCTGGTGCAAATTCTCACCGAGGCAGGCATCGCGATCGCGATGGTGGCGATGATGGGCCGTCGCAGCATCGATGGGCGCACGGTGAGAATGCTGCTCAAGACCGTGGTCGTTTGCGTGGCCGTCGTCGTTCTCGATCAGACGCTTCGGCAGCGGGTTCCTTCGTTGCCCGGCCTGTTGCGAATGGTGGTCAACGGCGCCGTTTACCTCACTGGAGTCATCGTCACCGGCGCCGTCAACCCGCGCGAGATGCTCGCGTTTGCCAAGCAGGCCTTTCGTCGAAAAAGCGCGGAACCCACCACGCTCTAAAGTACCTTGGGACCACGACTATGAAGACCACCCGACTCTGGACTCTGCTGCCCCTCGTGCTGACCGCTTGCCGTCACGATCCCGGTGTGTACGTCGGAGCAGACGAGTTCATCGCGCCGACGGTGAACGAGGCCGAGTACGTGATTCGGCCTGGCGACGTTCTTAACGTGCGGGTGTTTCAACAGGACAACATGTCGGCGCGCTCTCGGGTTCGCAACGACGGTAGAATCTCGCTGCCGTTCCTCAACGACGTCACCGCGGCGGGCTTCACCCCGGTGGTGCTCGGGGCTCAGCTGCAGACCCGACTCAAAGACTTCATCAACAATCCGGTGATCACTGTTTCCCTCGAAGAAGTTCGTCAGCTGTCGATCTCAGTGCTCGGTGAGGTGCCACGCCCGGGCATCTACCCGCTCGACGTCGGCGCTGGCGTGCTGCAAGCGCTCGCAGCCGCAGGCGGCTTTACCAACTTCGCTTACCGCGACATCTTCGTGCTGCGGATGATGCCGTCTGGCGAAAACCCGCTTCGCATTCGCTTCGATTACGTCAGACTCGCGCGCGCCGAAGGCAAGGCGGCGAGCTTCATTCTGCGCAGTGGTGACACCGTGATTGTCGAGTGAGTCTTCAATTGAATCCACTGGTGTTGGTGCCTCTGTTTCTCGTCGCTCAGACCCATTCCAGGTGGGAAGCGTCGCTGCGCACCGAAGTCCGTGCGCGCAGCCCGATTCAGGTCACCGGCGACGCGGCGGCAGACGGCGAAGTGCGGCCGCAGTTGGGGGGCGCGATCTTCAACGGCCCTTGGACCCTTGGCGGCAGCTATGGCGCCACCTTCCGGGTTCGCGAGCCCTACGTCCCCAAGACGGCGGGTCAACCCGTTGCAGAGCACTCGCACCTCATCCAAGTCGAAGGCGTGTGGGCGAAAGAGGCAATGGCACGCGCTTTCGTCGGCCAGTTCATCAACTACGGCACGCTCGATCTTTCGACAATCAATCGGGAGCAAGCGATTCCGGGTCAACCTCCATCACCGCCGCCCTTGGTCACTGGCCTGGGCGAGGTTCGCGAGTTGACCTCGGACACCAGCGCGGGGGTCGATTGGACCCTGACTTCGCGGCTCACCCTCACTACCACCGCAGGCTTCGTCTACGGCGGAGGCGCAGAT
>JANOHG010000229.1:0-4051 GCA_031406375.1 Archangiaceae bacterium
ACTTCGAGCTTGCGAAAGTACGGAGCCCTCAATGGACCCAGAATGGGCCGCCCCTCCGGCGGCAGAGACATGCCTTGTTTCAAGGGCTCCCTGGGCTCGCTGCCCGTCTGCGAATGCAACTTCATGCCCCGCTGGCCACCCGCATCGCCGCGCAGGCCCAGCTCTCGCCCCTCGCTGTTGCGCCGCGACGCCTCTGCGGGCGCGCCAGACGGCGAAGTGCACGCGCTCAACGGACTTCAGCCCCTGCGCTTCAAGGGCTGACTTAGAAGCGCATGTCGAACAGGCGATCGGCGTTGGCGCGGGCGATCGCCGCGTCGACTGCCTTGCCGTCGGGCCCGACCGGCTTTCCGCCCGCTGAGCTCAGCGCGGCCGCCGCGCCCTCGTACTGGCGGGCGATGCGGTAAATCTCGCGCATCCGCTCGGGCTTGACCGCGCCCTTGCCGTCGCGAAGCGCCTTGCCGATGTCGGCGGCGGCGGTCGCGTACTCCGTCCTGGCCTTGTCGAAGTCGATGGTCGCCTGCTTCAGCACTTCGGCCGGCGACAAGGGAATCGAGATCTTGAGGCCGCGGTTGCCTTGCAGCCCGTCGGTCTTCGCGTTCGGTGCCGAGCGGCCCGCCGCCTCGGCCTTCGAAAAGTCGCCGCCGTCTTCGTAGTACTGCCGGGCCCGCTGAGCCGCGCCGTAGATTGCCGGCGACGCTGCGCTGCCCGCATCAGGCGAGAAGTTCTCGGTGCCAGCGATGGCGGCGTTCGGGAAGATCTCTCGCCACGCGTTGAGGTTGCCGCCCTGGAAGCAGGCGAGCAGGCCGACCTTCTCGGTGTTGTTGAAGAGCTCCTTGTAGGGGAACTTGCCGCTGCCAGCCGGGTTCTCCATTTCCTTGAACCGCTTGAGCTCGGCGCGGATGTCGAGGTTCGAGTCGTACCCGCCGTGGTGCGGGCGCTCGAAGAGCATGTTGGTGCCGCTGCTGTGCCCGGACAGCACGAGCCCGGTCATCGAGCCGCCGGTCTTCACCAGGTTGTCGAGGTACCCCTGCATGCCGTCGCGGAACGCCTTCTGCGCCTCGGCGGGGCCCTTGTTGAACTCCTTCGTGACGTCGAGCCCGGTGAACTGGGGCTTGTCGGGATCCTGATTCACCAGCTTGGTGAGCCCGTTCTTCTCGGCGGTCTGGCGGGGCGCGTTGTACTGGGTCTGGGTCTTGTCGGTGTTGTTGTTGAACTGGAGGTACAGGACGTTGGCGTTGGGCGTGCGGACGTCGACGTTTTTACCGGCCGCCTTCGAGAACAACACGTTGAGCGCTTCGCTGAAGTTGTCGAACTTGCCGCCGTTCTGCAGCGCGCCGTTCTTGAGCAGGAACCCCTTGGTCTCAGTCAAGCTGAGCGAGCCAGACTTGTCTTTGTCGGCGAGCTTCAGCGCGGCGAGCTGATCCGGCTTGAGCGACGAGAGCAGCGCGTGGGCCTCAGGATCCCTCTGCTTCAGCTCATCGGTGAGCTTGAGCGGGATCTTGCGGTTGGGGTCTTTGCCCCAGTCCTGGTCGATGTTGACGGCGGCAGACGGACCACTGATTCGGTTGGGCATAGGGCGAACAACATCGCCGATCGCACCCTGCACTCGCCACCCCGCGCGTCCACTTGTCGTTTGGCCCGTGACGGGTGAGCCACGACTTACTAACCCCGCGCGAGCGCGGTGCGGCGGCGGTCCGGTGCTGGGAGGCGCAACTCGACGGGCGGCGGTGTTGGCGTGGGCGACGTGCGCCACATCTCGAAGCACTGAGCGCTCCGCGCTGCTATTGAGGCAGCCATGGCGAGCACGCACGCAGCAGTGGTCCTCGGTGCATCGGGCTCGGTCGGCGGCGCGCTGGTCCACGAGCTGATTCGCCGCGGCTCCTTCAAGCAACTCGTCACCCTGGTGCGGCGTTCCCAGCCCGCGCAGGTCGCGATGGCACGTGAAGGGGGTGTCGAGCTGCGCGAGACGCTCGTTCCCGCTATGGAGCCAGCCGCCCTGCAGGCTGCGACTGAGGAGGCCATTCGTTCGCTCGAAGGCGACGTCGTCGGGTTGAGCGTCCTGGGCGTCGGCGCCGGCACCGCGAAGCTCACCGTCGACGAGCACCGCGCCGTCGACGTGCACCTGAACGCCGCCTTTGCGCGCGGGCTGAAGGCGTCGGGGCGGGTGCAGCACCTGGCCTTCATGTCCGCCGCCGGCGCAGACCCCACCGCGAAGGCGACCGGGTCCGGCGCCGCGGGGATGGCGCGCTACGCCCGGGTGAAGGGCGAGGCCGAGGAGGCAGTAAAGGACGGTGGTCCGGCTGTCGTGAGCGTCTTTCGCCCGGCGATGATCATCGGCTCGCAGCACACGCCGTGGCTGCTCGAGAAGGTGCTGCCGGCGTTCTCGTTCCTGACGCCCGCGAAGTACCAGTCCATCACCGTCGAGCAGATCGCCAGGGCGATGGTCGCGACGTCGGTGAATGTGCCGACGAGATCCACCGTCTTCCACTACCCGGAGATGATGGCGTTGAACGGGTGATGCCCAGCACGCATCGGCCACGCGACGGATTCGGTCGCTGCCGATCTCCTTCGCATCGGAACAGGCCAGGGTTTCGTACAGTGGTCGCGTGCGGCGCACTGTTCCGATCGAGGTCGACGACCCCTCTCGAAAGCTCGGGGACCGAGATGTCTATTTCCGGGCCGAGCTGAAGCTTCGAACCGCCGCGGGGGTGGGCAAGCACCGCACCGAGACCACACGACACGTTTGCCGGTCGGACTGCATCTGCGAGGGCGCATACGCCTCGTTCTCCGAGGAGCGCTTCCGCAGGTTCTTCAGGTAGCCCTGCAAACTTTCGACGTAGCTGCGCCTTGGGGCAGTAACACTCTAGAGCGGCAAAGCCTGCTTCTTGCCGCTTGGCGGAACGTCACCGAGGTACACGAGAACAACTGTCTCGTCGGGAACCTCAAGCACGTAGCGCGTCGGTCCGTTGTAGGCGATCACCGCATAGACCCTGTGCCATGCCCACTTGGCGACGAGGTGCGACTGATAGAGCGCTGCTTGCCTTAGGCCATCGGCAGCAGTGCCGGAGGAGTCCCAAGGGCATCCGCCTCCGCAAACTCGGTAGGCTCAAAGAAGCTGTCGATTGCCCCGCCCGCACCAGCGAAGTGAGTCAGCGGAAACAGCCCTTCCAAAAAAGGGAATCTATCAGTCGCATCCTGAAGCGCTCGCTCGTTCTGCTTCGAACCCTTGGCGCTTGCTGCCCGGAACCCCTCCATTGAAGTCAGGAGAGCAGCTTTCGCGAACCTCTCTAAGTGCACTCGAAGACGCGATACGACGTGGTGAACGTGTCGGCGTCCGGCCGGCGATTACCCGGACGGGACTTTCACCCGCTGGAAACGTGCAGCATGGCTCGGGCTGTTGGGGCTCCACTCCTCCCTCGCTGGCTTTGCCTTCACGACGCACCATTGCGCGCCAGAGTAGCCACACGGCGCACTGTTCAGCGAGCCCGATGTCTGCGAGGACCCGCGCGTGAACCTGAACCGATACATCGCACTCGCTGCTCTCGCCCTCTCTGGCTGCCAGTGCGGTTTTCACCCTGTCGAGCAGTGCGAGGCTCCATGCGTCGCTGATGGAGGCGGCGGAGCAGGCGGCGGAACCGCGAGCGGCGGCGGAACCGGCAGCGGCGGCGGAATCGGCAGCGGCGGCGGAATCGGCAACGGCGGCGGAATCGGCAGCGGCGGCGGAACCGGCACCGGCGGAGGCGGCGGAATCGGCAGCGGCGGCGGAATCGGCAGCGGCGGCGGAATCGGCAGCGGCGGCGGAATCGGCAGCGGCGGCGGAGGCGGAGGCGGTGGCGGCGGAGTTGGTCCCGGCCCTGACGGCGGCGCCCATCCCATCTGGCTGTTTGGAACACTGGCGGAAGGCTTGAGCGGCAACGCGGCGCTCGCTCCGCTGCTGCAGCCCACCTCGACGCTGGTTGGCTTTGACGCGTACGCAGTTCCGGTACTGATGACCCCGAACGAAGAGCTGGTCGTCCGGGTGACCAACGGTCCGCAGCCCACGAACTTCTGG
>JANOHG010000261.1:0-4114 GCA_031406375.1 Archangiaceae bacterium
AGCCCTCTCAACAAATTCCCGTCACGCTCAATCCGACCGGTCTTCTCCAAAGCTGGTACGGCAGCACCGGCAACACCTGCACCGAGGATCTCGTCGGGATGTTCGCCGAGATGGGAGTCGAGACGGGCATCGACTTGCCGAAGATGATCAGCCTGGGTGCACGGGCCGAAGAGGTGCTTGGGCGTAAACTGCGCAGCAACTACATCCTTGCGGGTCCTGTTCCACACCAGGGGGTCGCGTACGACAAGCTGCGCGGTCTGGTTGACGCACGCGCGTGAAGCCGTCTGGCGTTGTGGGGGTCTGAGCTCGAGAAGATGGTTCGCCTCGTCCGCGTCAGTCCTTGCGGTACATCGTCATCACGCACGCACCACCCAGCCCCAGGTTGTGCTGAAGCGCGATCTTCGCGTCGGTGACCTGCCGCCCTTCTGCTTGGCCGCGCAGCTGCCACACCAGCTCGGTGCATTGCGCGAGGCCAGTGGCTCCCAAGGGATGCCCTTTGCTCAACAGACCACCCGAAGGATTGGTGACGAACTTCCCACCGTAGGTGTTGTCGCCCGCTTCGATGAACTTCTCGGCCTCGCCTTCCTTGCACAAGCCGATCGCTTCGTAGGTCAGCAACTCATTCGCGGTGAAGCAGTCGTGGAGTTCGACGACGTCGACGTCATCAGGATCGACGCCGCTTTTTTCGTAGACCTGCTTGGCGCAGGCCTTCGCCATGTCGTAGCCGACCAGCTTGATCATCGAGTCCTCGAAGCTGGTGGGGAAGTCGGTCGTCATCGCTTGCGCTGCGATGTAGACGGGCTTGCTGATTCCGAGCTTCTTCGCGAAGTCGTCGCTGCAGAAGATTGCAGCCGCCGCTCCACAGGTAGGAGGGCAGCACTGAAACCGGGTGAGCGGATCAAACACCTCTTCGGACGCTAGAATCTGCTCGACGGACAGCGGCTGGTTGAACAGCGCGAAGGGATTCTTCGCCGCGTGCTTGCGCGACTTCTCAGAGATTTTGGCGAAGGTCTCTCGCTTGGTGCCGTACTTCCACCGGTACTCACGGCCGGCGCCACCGAACATTTGCGCCGCTGGTGGCGCCTGGTTGAAGCCCTGCACGCGCGCCATCACCTCGACGAACTTCTCGAGTGGATTGGTGCGGTCATCAAACTTCGAGCCGAGGGCGCCCTTTTCCATCTTCTCGAAGCCCAGCGCGAGCACGCACTCAGCTCCTGCTTCGATCGCCTGCCGAGCGAGAAACATCGCGGTGCTGCCGGTCGAACAGTTGTTGTTCACGTTGACGACCGGGATGCCGTTGAGGCCAACCCCGGCATAGACCGCGCGCTGACCGCAGGTGCTGTCGCCGTACACGTAGCCGACGAACGCTTGCTCGATTTGCTTGGGGTCGATCTTCGCGTCGGCGATCGCGCTCTTGGTCGCTGCGGCGGCCATCACGTCGTACTCATCCGAGGCGCCAGGCTTCGCAAACTTCACCATGCCCACGCCAATCACATTCACTTTGCGTCCCATGATTTGTCGTCCTTTTCAGATCAGCGCTTTGAAGAAAGTGAGTCGGTGAGCGACTCTGGCGTCTCCATCGACGCGCAGCTTGCCAGCCATGTAGAGCACTCTGGCTGCCCCGGTGGTCGCCAGCTCAATCAGATCTTCGTCGAGCAGCGTGAGAGTGGCGTTCGCCTTGGGATCCAACCCTTCGGTGACGCTGCCCTTCGCGTCCTTCAGGTTCACCACCCACGCACCTTCGGGTGACTTCACCTTGAACTGCAGCACCGCGTCGACTTCGGCGACCAGACTCGGCGTCTTGGCGATCCGTTCGGCCAGCGCTTTGAAAATCTGCTTCGACTTTGCGCCGCCAACCGCGACCGTGGCGGGAACCTGCGTCGGCGCAGTGTCCGTGGCTCCTCGCTCAGCGCTTCGCGTTGCCCCTTCTGCTCTTACGCTCGCGTCAGGACCACTCTTTGCGGTGCCGCTCTTCTTGAGCGTGCTGCGATCGAGCTTCTTGAGAAACTCGAGCTTCTGGCTCGCCATCACGTTGCCCGAGATTTTCAGCTTCCCAGCGAAGTAGAGCTTCTGGGCGTCGGCGATGCCTGCCACCACGTCGAGCCAATCGGAGTCGGCGACCTCAAGCGTGCAGTCGGCTTTGCCGCTGGCTCCCGCGACGACCGACCCTTTTCCATTCTTCAGGTCCACCGTCCACTGACTGTCAGGGGCGGTGAGCTTGAAGTGATACAGATTCTGAACGCGGCCGACAACGTCAGGGTTCTGCTCAACCCAACCGCGAATCGCGCCGAACACGTCGGCCGCGGTGAGTGCGTCGCTCGCGGCGGCTGGCGCGGCCGGTGCGGCGGCCGGTGCGGCTGCCGCGGGCGCGACTGCCACGGCGCGCTGGGGTTTGGGCGCTTCCTTGAAGAGCTCGACGGCGGCGTTGCTGATGACCACCTTGTTGCGCTCGACCGCGGTGCAGCGGAAAAGGACGCGAAGGTCTCCGTCTTTCCACATCTCGGTCTGCAGCGTCTCACCCGGGAACACCGAGTCGGCGAAGCGCACCTTGATGCTCTTGAAGAGTCGGGCGTCTCCCTTCGCCATCGTGTTGATGACATGGCGACCCGCGAAGCCGAACGTGCACAAGCCGTGAAGAATGGGTTTCTCGAAGCCGAACGCCTTGGCGAAATCGGGATCAACGTGAAGCGGATTCCAGTCGCCCGACAGCCGGTACAGCAGGGCCTGATTTGCCGCGGTCTTCTCGGTCACCACCGCGTCCGGCGGGCGATTGGGTGGCGTGTTGATGTCGTTCGACGGGCCGCGATCTCCACCCCAGCCGCCGGCGCCGCGGACAAACATCGTCACATCGTTTCGGAAGAGCTCTTCGTTGGTGGTCGCATCGAAGCTGCGAATCTCGGTGATGACGACCGCGCCCTTGCCTTTGTCGAAGATGTCTTTGATTTTCGCGTGGTGGCGCAGCTTCGCGTTCGGAGGAAGCGGACGGAACACCTCGGTGTACTGCTCGCCGTGGAGGATGCGATCGAGGCCGTAATGGAGTCCCGGCGCGGCTTCACCTTCTGCCGCCAGCTTGAGGATGGCGTTGATCGGCTGAATGACGGCGTAGGTTGGCAGCCCCACGAAGCCGTCGCCTATCTCGTAGACGAGCTTCAGGTCAGACACATCAAGCGGGTTCTGTGCGGCTCCGACGCCAAGCGCATACAGCGCCAGGTCGCGCTCGGTGTACTGCGTTTCGATGGGCTTCAGTTCGTAGCCCAGCGCGAGATCGACATCGATGAACTCGTTGCCGCCCTTGCTCGAGCGGGTGAGGTTTTCGATCGCAGGGACCAGCGCGTCGTTGAGGTTGGTGGGGTGGGTCGACTTCGAGAAATCGGTGATCTCGTTCCACGCTGCGGCGATGGCGTCAGGACTCAGCGGCCGACTGACGGGGAAGCACTTTCCTTCGGTGCGTTCCCAACGAAGCTTGCCGATGAATCCGCCACCGACTTCGAACAACCCCCCTGTCTCTTCACAGCTCTCGTGCGCGAGCCAGGCGACCAGCGGGCTGACGAGCTCAGGCTTGAGCTGATCCACCAGCTCTTTGGGAAGCACCGTCTCGGTCAGCCTCGAGCCTGCCAGCGGAGCGATGACGTTCGAACGGACGTTCTTCTTTGCTCCCTCAAGCGCCAGGGTGTTCGAGAACCCGACCAGCCCAAGCTTCGCCATCGCGTAGTTTGCCTGGCCGAAGTTGCCGTAGATGCCGGCCGCCGACGCAGTGAAGATGATTCGGCCAAAGCCTTGCTCACGAAGGTGCGGCCAGGCGGCGTGGGTGACCCGGAAGCTGCCAAGCGCGTGGACGCGGTAGATGAGGTCCCAGTCTTCTTGCGACATCTTCTGGAAGGTGGTGTCGCGCAGGATCCCCGCGTTGTTCACCACGATGTCGATTCGCTTGTAGGTGTCGAGCGCGGTCTGGACAATCTTCGCGCCGTCTTCGACCGAGTCATAATTGGCGACCGCATCACCGCCTGCCGCTTTGATTTCTGCCACCACCTTGTCGGCCGCGGCGCTGCTCTTGCCGCCACCGTTCGCGGTTCCGCCCAGGTCGTTCACCACCACTTTCGCGCCCCGTGCAGCC
>JANOHG010000264.1:0-1169 GCA_031406375.1 Archangiaceae bacterium
CTTCAATGACTTCGCCTCGTCTTCCGAGCGGTCGAACATCGTGAGCAGGCGCTGCGACAGCGTTGCTCCCGCGCCTCCTTTGATGGTGGGAAACTTCGCGAGCGCCTCATCGACCCGAACGCCAAGCAACTTCACGTCGACGCCGATCTTCTGCAGCATCGGCACCACGATTCCGTCTTCCTGCGAGAGCAACGCCCGAACGAGGTGTTCTGGCTCGTAGTTGGGGTGGTTCGCCCGCCGCGACAGCGCTTGGCCTTCCTGAATGGCTTCCTGCGCCTTGATGGTGAATTTTTCCATTCGCATCTCTGAAACCTAAGGCTGCATTTTCTCCTTGCAACCCGTGGCAATCGACTTGCGCGCGCCGGATCTTGTGCGCCGCGTCACAACATTGAAAAAAGACTGTCGATCCGAACGGTGAGCGCTTGTCGATGGCGGTGGAATCGCGTAACAGCGGCGGTTTTCTCGGGGGGGCTGCATTGATCGAATCACACGGCGGATATTTGTGCCCATACGAGGACGTCGACGTGGCGTGGCTACAGAGCCTCGCGCGACAGTCGATCGAAGCTGACGGCCAACTGGCCGACGATTGCGGGTTGTTGGTGAGTGTGCTGCCGGGCGCGAGGGTGGTGCGGTTTGCATTCGATGGCGCACACACCTACGGCCGAAGCGGAGCGCGCTGGTATTTGAGCCACCATGCATTTGCGATGCGGCTGTCGCAGCATTTGGCGTTGGTCGTTCATGCCTACGTCTTCGACCCTGAGGAGCTTGAGCAGGTGGTCAGCTACGGCAACGGGCACAAGGTCGGCGGTGAGACGCTCAAGTACGAGGACGCTGAGCTGCCCGACGACGATGAAGAGGCTTCGTTCGAAAAGCTGAAGAAAAAGTGGCCGATGGGGCATCTGGCGAAAGTCCTTGGCGTGGAACGCGAGGCGCTGTTGCGGATGCCCCGCGAGACGACGGCGCTGATTGACCTGACAGGAAAGGCCACCGCTCAACCGCTGTGGCACCTGTTTCCGCACAGCGGCGTCCTCAACCGCCCGCCTGTTTATGCGGCGGCTCGGTAAGCTTACGCTCGTAACCGACACGTTTACGCCTGCTCTGAACGATCGGCCTGCGCGACCAGCTCGCGCATCACGCTTGAACGGAAGTAGGTCGCGATTCCGACGAAG
>JANOHG010000550.1:0-2007 GCA_031406375.1 Archangiaceae bacterium
CTGGCGCCTCGCCTCAAGCGGCTGCTTGCTGACGTCAATTCCACACAGCTTCGCAGTACCTGAGGTAGGGGTAATCAACCCCGCCAGCATCCGCAGGGTCGTCGTCTTGCCCGCTCCATTTGGGCCCAGCAGCCCGACCACTTCTCCGGCCCGAACCTGCACCGACACGTTGTCGACCACGCGCGTCGAGCCGAAGTTCTTGGTCACCGCCACAAGGTCGACCGCAATGTGCGCGCTCACAGTTGGTTTCCGGCTGACAGCGCAGGTGGTTTCAATTCGACGTCGAGCATCGCCGACCTCCAACCGCTTTGCGGCTGAAACCGACTACTTCGGCGGTTCGATCGGCAACGCGCGGTGGGCAGGCATTTGGATGCCCAGGGGCGCAGAACCCCACGCCACATCCGGCCACGCGTTCCTTGCGATGGTGTACGTCAACTCGTAGTCCCCTTCGGGAATCCGAAGCTTGTAGTTGGGCTTTCCGCCATTAAAGCCCCACTCGAAGGCTCGGTTGTCCTGCTGGCGCATCAAAATCAGCCCCGTCTCTTCGAGCGCCGTGCTGTCGGGAACCACTTCGCCACCCACCCTCATCGGGCCTTGGACAAGCACCGTGTCGTAGTGAAGGTCGAACTCTTGATTGGTCTGCATCTCAAGACGCGAGATCATCCGCTGACGCCCCGTCGCGTATTCAGGGAAGGTCTTGCGATCGATGTAAAAGGAAACATCGTAGGCGCCCTTGGGCAGCCGAATCTGAAACTGGCCGTCTTCGGCGCAGGTGAGCCGCTTCGAATACGAGCCGTCGGGCCCACGAAAGACGAGCTCGCCTGCTTGAGCGCCCAACGGCGGTGGCTTTCCGTCGATGTACAGATGGCCGGTGAAGAGCGAGGTGTTGATTTCAATCGGCAGAATCGCGTTGTCAGCGTTCACCTGAAAATATTTGTCGACCAGGAACCAGCCTTCGACAAGGTCCGGCGCGAAGTTGTTGTCGATGAACAGCATCACGTAATAGTTGCCGGGAAACACCCTCAACTCGAACGTCGCGGTATCGAGGACGATCTCGAAATACAACAGGCTCCACGGCTCGACCGAACCCGAGAAGCCGTACCAGTACATCGTGTAATTGTATGCAGGGCTCGGCTTCGCCGGGACGCCGTCGATGACGATCCCGCCTTCGACCACATGGGTGTTGAGCGAGGCATCCAGTCGCTTGTTGCCAGTGGTGAGGTCGACCGACTGGGCGAGCTGTTTGTTGTAAACCATCGAAGGAAGGTGGCGGTCGGGGCTCGATTCGAGCCGCAGATTGACCGAATACTTCCCTTCCGGAACCAGGCTGTGGAAGTCCGCCACCGCCCCTTCGTGGTGCGTGCGCACCGTCGGGTCATTCTGACCTGTGGTGGTGTACTCAAGCTGGTAGTCGTCGCCGATGCGGCGATTGGGAATCGGGTTGCCGTCAATCCGCACTGAACCTTCAAGCTCAAACGCCTTCAGATTGATGTCGAAGAGCGTCGGGCCGAAATGCTGCACCGAATTGCTCAAGGGAAAGTTAACCAGCTCGGTGCCGCCCAACGCGCTCGCCGACGTCGACAGGTACAACGCAAACGCGCCCTCGAGCAACGACACTTCGTAGCCCCCCCCGATGCTGGAGACCGCGACGGATTGCGCCTGGGGCAGGCCGTACGCAATGAACGAAATGTCGGGAGGAAAGCCTTGCGAGACGAACGGCAACGTCGCGTAGCTGACTCCTCCCCGCATGATGTGTGACTTCACCGAAAGGTCGCGCTGAACGTCCTTGGTGAGATCGATCGCACCGAACTCCTCATGGCCTTTGTGGGTGAGAAAGATGTCAGACGGGTGGTACTTCAAGATGTCGTAGCGGCCCTTCATCACCCGAACGTCGAGCCGGCCGAACGCGTCAGGGGCTCGCTCGAGCTCGGACGAGAACGCCCCCGCCTCGAACCGCAGGTCCACCGGGCCCGAGGCAGGCATGTCGTTGTGGCGCGTCGTCGCACT
>JANOHG010000364.1:0-3535 GCA_031406375.1 Archangiaceae bacterium
AGTTCCTGGGGGCGAACAGCGCGCACTGTGACTGAGAAGCGGTTGCTGGTGGTGTTGGCTGCAGTCAGCGGTCGGTCGGTGTGGCCGAGGAACTTGAGCCGAAGATCCGGCTCCTGAAGATCGATGTCTTTGCCGTCGACCGCGATCAGCTGTTCGGTGCGGCCCTGCTTGTCTTTCAGGCCGCAGTAGCTGATCGCTCCTGGTTTGAGGCCAAACTTCTCGCGCAGTCGGATGAGCGCGTCAAAGGTAGACAGTTTCTGCTTGTCCATCATGTAGACGCGATAACGGCCGCTTTCGACCTCGTCGTAGCGGTACGACTCCTTCACCGAAAAGTCTTCTGGCCGTTGTTTGATTCGCACTTAGCAGCGCTCATACCACCGAACGGGATCTGTCAGACGGGTGCTCAGGTCGGCTTGCCTGCTTCCAGTCATCAAGGCGTGCGCATGTTCCTGCGCACCTGGGCCTCATCGCCGGGGCGGGATCGTTGGGCGGAAGCTCGGCAACAGAACTCGCATGCGACGATTGTTCGGGCTGGCGCTGCTGGTGGTCGGAAGTGGATGTGCGACGAACCTGTCGGCGCTCCAAACCGGCAAGACGTTGCGACCGGGGCAGATCCGGGTGGGCGTTGGCGCTGGCGTCTACATTCCCGCAGGTCAAGTGGTGACCGCGATTGGCGAAGGTGTGAAGCAGGCGAAGAACGGAGTCTCGGCAGCCCAGAACCGCGAGAACTTCAGCGTCAGCGAGGACGACCAGGAACGGCTGATCACCACCGCGCTCGCGCTGGCAGTGCTTCCTCCATCGACCAGTTGGGAAATCAACGCGCGCTACGGACTGCTCGACAACCTCGATGTGGGCCTTCGGTATGGACTCAACGCGCTGCGCGCCGACGCGAAATTGCGGCTGATTCACGCCGGAGACCCAGAAGGCGAAGGACAAGGTGGCCGTCGCAGCTTCGACGTTTCGCTTGGCCTGGGGGTTTCGAAGTACTTTTTCAGCAACCCGCTGATGGAGGTGCTCGAGAAGGTGAAGCTCGCCAGCTTCTCGCGGTGGGACATCGAAGTGCCCGCGTACATCAGCGCCGATTTCAATCCCTACTTTGGCATCTACTTCTCCCCAAAATACATCTACAGCCACACAACGGTCGAGATGAAGATCCTCGAGGTAGCCGAGTCCTGTGGCTGCCTGGAAGAGCAGCTTCAGGTTCCAGCCACGGTGAAGATGCACTTCGTTGGCGCAACCGCTGGGCTTAGGGCGGGCCTGCCGCGGTTTTCGGTGTTCGTCGAAATGACCGCCGGAAACACTTTCGTCAAGCCGACCGTCATCGGCAAAGAACGCAACCTGGGGGGGGTGACGCTTTTTCCTTCCATCGGTCTTGCGGGCACCTTTCGCTGAAGCTCCCATTTGTCGAATCGTCTGCTAGGGTCGATGTCCGTCGTGAGTCAGCCGCCGATTCCCCTTACTGATGAAGTCGGCTCCGGCCACCAGGGTCAGGTCTTTGCGCCTGGTCAAGTGAAAGGCCCTCGCTTGGCCGGCCGGTTCGCCGACGGAAAGCACGGCGAGTTTCCGCTGGGCTCGAAGACGACGTTGGGTCGCCACCCCAACAACACGCTGCGCCTGGTGGATCGCGAAGTGTCGAAAGAGCACGCGAGCATCGAACGGGTTGGAGCCACGTTTCTTCTTCGTGACCTCAGCTCTTCCAATGGCACTTTTGTCAATGGCCGAAAGGTTCGAGAGCTTCGGTTGCGCGACGGAGACGAAATCGCGCTCGGCAACAGCCGCCTGGTCTTCCACTCAGGAGAGACCGCGGGCCTCAACGCGACGCCTTCCACTTCACCCGGCGTCACGGTGGTCGCCAGCGCGCAGTCGATGCCGGCCTTCCTCGCTCAGGTCGAGCAGAAGGAAGACAACGAGTTTCGACCGGTCGAGCAGCTCAACGACCTTCAATCGCTGCGACAGGACTACGAGAAGCTGCGAATTGCCAACGAGTTCCACCGCCTGGTTGGAATGGAGCGCGATCTCAAGAGCTTGCTCGACAAGATCCTCGGCGTCGCCTTTCAGTTGTTGGCGGCTGACAATGCGGTCGTGTTCCTCGCCACTGAGGAAGGCGAGCTGATGCCGCAGGCGATCAAGCGCCGCAAGGAGACGACGGAGGAAGTGGTGGTCTCGGACACGGTGCTAAAGCGGGTCGCCGAGACCCGAAGCGCAGTGCTGACGGCAGACGCGATCCTCGACTCACGGTTTAGCTCGTCCGAGTCGATCGTCGCGCAGGGAATTCGATCTGCGATGGCGGTGCCGCTGCTGTCGAAGGGCGTGCTGCAAGGAGTCCTCTTTTGCGACACCCGCGAGCGCACCAATGCCTTCTCGGAAAAGGACCTCAAGATTCTTTCCGCGATCGCCTCTCAGGCCGCGATCGCGCTCGAGAACTCGGACCTCACCCGAAAAATCGAGCGCGAGGCGATCACCCGCGCCGAGCTGTCGCGGTTCCTTTCGCCCGCCGTCGCCGAGATGGTGGTCAAGGGGCAGGTCGAGCTGTTGCGCGTCGGGCGATTGGCAGAAGTCACCAGCCTCTTCGCGGACATTCGTGGCTTCACCACGATGGCCGAGGCCGACAGTCCACAAGAGACGGTCGCGATGCTCAACACGTTCTTCACCGGCATGGCGAATGTGATTTTCAAGAACGAAGGCAACCTCGACAAGTTCATCGGCGACTGCGTGATGGCGGTTTGGGGCCCCCCGAGCTCGCACCCTGACGACGCGATGCGTGCGCTGAAGGCGGCGCTCGAAATGCAGCAAGAGGTCAACCAGATTAACAAGCAGCGGGTCGAGTCTGGGCGCGCTCCGATTCAGGTCGGCATCGGGGTGAATACCGGCCCGGCGGTCGTGGGCTACATGGGCAGCAACGAACGCCATGAATTCACCGCCATCGGCGACAGCGTGAACACCTCGTCGCGGCTGTGCAACCTCGCCAAGGGAGGCGAAATCCTCGCCAGCGAGCACACGGTACTTCGCGCGGGTCCTGGCTTCCTCGTCGAGCCGGTGTCGATGCTTCAGGTGAAGGGAAAAGAGAAGGGCGTCAACACTCTGCGGATCGTCGGGTTGAGCACGACTGCTCCCGGCGTTTGACGGAACTTCAGATGAGTGGGCGCACAGAAAGGACGCACCGCTGGGCCGAGCGAGCTCAGACATGAGGCCCACTCGCCAGTCGGTGGTGGCGCAGAGCTGCCCCAATTGCCAGCGCCTTCACGACACCAGCGTCTACGTCTCGGGGCAGAAGGTCAGCTGTGCCTGTGGGATTCGGTTCGAGGTCCACCGACAGGACGTATCGACCAAGCCGTTACCCAAGGCGGCTTCGCCGGCCGCTGAGCCCGATTCATCGATGGGGCCGACGATCTCGCCCCCGAGCAAACAGGAGCCCAGCGCCGCGCAGGCCAACGCCACCGTCGTCAGCAACACCGCCATTGTCATTCCTGGGTACGAGCTGATCGAGCTGTTGGGCAAAGGCGGCATGGGAGAAGTCTGGCGGGCCCGGCAGCTC
>JANOHG010000394.1:0-2849 GCA_031406375.1 Archangiaceae bacterium
TCGGCGCCGTGGGCCAGCAGCGAAGGGATCTCTTCAGGGAATTCGATGTTCCCGTTCAGATGAACTTCGATTCCATCGGTCGTGACCGCGCGCAGCTCGGCGGTACGAAGGGCGGTTGCTTCCACCGCGAGGTGGCGCCGCATCGTCTCGCGAAACAGCGCCAACTGCTGCTCGGTGGGGTTAATCAGCACCATCCCGCGGGTGCCATCGACCGCGACGATGTCTCCGGTTCGAACGTGCTCGCTGGCGCGCACCGCTCCGACGACTGCCGGCACTTCGCGGGCGCGTGCGACGATGGCAGTGTGGGACGTCTGCCCTCCGAGGTCGGTGACGAACGCGGCGATGCGCCCGGTCTTCACCAGCATGGCGGCATCGGCGGGCGAAATTTCGTGCGCAATGATGACCGCGTCGGTCGGCACCTGCACTTCCTCATCGACCGCCTGACCGAGCAGATTTCGAACCACGCGATCCGCCACGAAGTCGACGTCGGCGCGCCGTTCGCGAAAGTACTCGTCTTCGAGGTTGTCGAACTGATGCTTGAGCCGTTTGGCGACGCGCCGCACCGCCCACTCGGCGTTGATCGCTTCGTCTCTAATCAGCCGGGTGACCTCGGCGAGAAACATCGGGTCATGAAGCATCATCCGGTGGGCTTCGAGGATCAGCGCGTGATCCTGACCCTGCGACCGGTCGGACTCGGAGAACAACCGTTCTTTGAGCTCATGAAGCTGGCGGTCTGAGAGATCCACCGCAGTCTTGAAGCGCAGCGCTTCGGACTCGACTTCGCTCGCCTTGAGCTTGACCTTCGGGGTGCGCACCCGCTTCGCGTCAAGCACGAACGCGTGCCCAACGGCGACGCCCGGGCTGGCTCCGATTCCCTGCAATGAGACGGTGGCGCTCATCGGCTTAGCGCGCTTCTCCGAAGCGATTGGCGATCAGCTGCGCGATCTCATTGAGACAATCGGTCGACCCCGCACCCGAGCATTTCACTTTTACTTTCATGCTTTGCGCGGCAGCGAGCATCAGGACTCCCATGATGCTCTTGCCATTGACCGATTCCCCCTCGCACTCGAGCAACACATCGCAAGGGAAGCGGTTGGAAATCTTCACCAACTGCGCTGCCGCGCGCGCGTGGAGACCCAGAGCGTTCATGATCTCAAACTCTCCGGCCGCACTGTCGGTGATTGGGTCGGTCATTGTCCCTCGCCCCAGGCGCGCCAACGCGCGTCTTTCCTCGGGCCTGCATGTTCGGCGGAAAACGGCGCCATCCTAGCCTGCATCTGGCACCGGTCCCTACGTGTTGACCGACGGTCTGTGTGGTTTGGGGTCAAAGCAGCGCACCGAGGACTCCGGAAACCACTGCCGCGGCGTAGAGAACGACGTAAGGGCTGACTTTTGCGCGCGAGACGAGGACCCACGCCAATCCTCCGAAAACCAGGCATCCACCCGCGAGCAAGGGAGCACCCCACCCTCCTTGTTGGGCCCCGTATTGAATTGCCAGGAATGCCGCCAGACCACCGGCGCACCCGGCGGCGACGCGGCGACACCGTTCGCCCCACCAGCGGATGTTCATCGCGCCAAGCTTGGCCACCATTCCTTCACCGTGCTCGAGCCCGACGAAGAACATGTAACCGCGCGCGCTGAAGTGAACGGCGTTGTAGAGGACGAGGAAGAGCAGCGCGCTCCAGGCTCCGAGCCAGGGAACGGTGGCGACCGAGAATGCGCCGACCGCTGGCCGCAGCGACAGCCAGAAGAAGCCATCACCCATCGCGGCCAAGGGCCCCATCAAGGCTGCCTTGAACTCGTTGACCTTCTGGGGATGCACTTCTCCATCGACGATTCGGCGCTCATAAAAAAGGATGCCTCCGATGATGGCTGTCGCAGCGTACGGATGGGTGTTGAAGGTCGACAGATGGCGGCGGGCCGCTTCCTGTTGCGCAATCGGGTCTGGGTAGAGCTCTTTGAGCGCGGGGTAAAGCGCGTAGAGCATCCCCAGCGATTGCATTCCTTCCGAGTTGAATCCGGCCTGAATAAAGAGGGAACGCGAGAGCACCCGCCAGCGAGTCCAACCCGACAGCGCTCTCATGGGGTGCGGCCTCCGAGCATCGCCAGCAGCGCTGCTGCGGTGACGACACCGGTCGCGGCGCCGATGGCAATCTTCACCGCGCTTCGGGTTCGACTGCCGTAGACGGCGACCGCTGCCGCCACCGACGCCATCGCGGGGTAAGCCCAGGCGAGCCCCCGCAGAATCGGCGTCGGCAGGTGGAGCTCAATCGGCACCAGAACCAGGGTGCCAATCAGCGCCGCGGCGCTCGAGAGCAGCCCGAAGCCAACGAAGTGGGGCCACATCGCGCGGATGTTCTGGCGTACCGCGCGCTTCAATTGCCCGGCGTCGGCCGACGCTTGCGCGCGGCTGTAGTAGCGGGCGGCGCGGACGTCGATCGCGCGTTCGAGCAGCGCGCCCACCCGACCCAGCGGCGCGCAGAGCAGAATTCCGAGCGTCCACATCGCGGCGGTGCCCTCTGCACCCGAGGCGGCTGCGATTGCTGCCGAGGAAGCCGTCGCGGCGACGGCGGGCAGCGTCTCGTGATCGGGCCGAGATCCTCCAAGGGAAACACCACCAAGATAGAAGAGCTCGAAGACGAGGCCGACGAAAACCCCCGAGGGCAAATCCTCGAGCAACAGACCGGTGCCGGTCGCCGCGACGAGGGGCCGACTGAACATCGCCTGAAGAAACGCGCTGCGCTCGAGCGCCAACAGGCCTCCCCACACTCCCGCCAGCAGTACGTGCGACCAGACAATCATCCGCGACGACTTCTACGCCTAAGCGCCTCTTTCGTGCGGCCCATTTG
>JANOHG010000460.1:0-11894 GCA_031406375.1 Archangiaceae bacterium
CACGGGATTAACTATGAACATCACGACGCTTCTGATTGGCACGCTGGCGTGCGGTTACGCCATCTTCGTTCTTGCTATGCGATTGCTTGGGCGAGAGGCAAAGTTTCGGAAGCTTGAACCTATGCGGAAGTTTTGGGGCCCAAGGCTTGGTTCGGGTATTCACTACGCTGGGTACGTAGCATTGCCTTTGGCCTTGGGGCTCGTGCTTGTCGTGGCTGGATTCAACGGGGTGGACATTCTGGCGGCGCTCAAGCGATAGCCTCCTGCGGCGCCAGCGTCTTCACCACCCTGGCTGCTGCCGGAATGGTGAGCCAGAGTGACCCATCAGCGACACTCGTCGTCTCCTCGTCCACGCACCATCTGGTAGCGCCGCGTCGGCGAATTTCAGGGTGCGATCACCCCGAGTCTGGCCTCCGCAGGGTTGGATCCACCCCAAAACTCGACCCTCGCTTGGCTTCGGTCGTGGCCGTGGCTTGGCGTTCGTCTTGCAAAATCAGCCAGTACCCATGATTCGCAACCTCAAGTCGGCTCAGCCTCGTCCACTCACTGTCCCTCAGACTTTGCTCAAGTCCGTTCCCGCTCCGACCGAGAAGCAATCCACCGGTCAGGCCGTGAAGAGCTCAGATCAGTTCGTTGGAAAGCCGCGGTCTGTGGCAGCACCCGCTTCCCCGCCCCCGAATAAGGCCGCGATCGCCACCATCACCGAGGCGAGCCTTCGGGGAATGAGCAACGCTCAGCTGCTTCAGATTGCCGACACACCTGTAGGGGCCGCCGCCTTGAAGAAGATGGGCGAGGCCCTCAAGCAGCGTGGCCCGATGACCCCCGCCCGAGCGCAGCAGCTGCATCGGATCAGCGCCGCGACATTTGCTCCTGGCGCGGGCCTGAAAATCACCGGGACCCCGGCTAACACCAAGGCGTACCTGCAGCTGACAAAGCGAACGATGTTGGAGTCACCGAGCTTCGCCAAGATGATGACCGCGCTGAACGCGGACGCAAAACACCCCTTGAAAATTACGGTCGACCGGAACATCGGCACCCGGATGGATGGCTTCAACAGCCAGACCCTCGACCTCTCCGACATCGAGAACCTTCCCGTCAGGCCAAAGGGTCAGGAGATCACCCAGGGCGAGGTCCTTGCCCACGCGATGCGCGAACAGCGCGAGAAGGCGAACGGGACTGCCACCCGCAATCCAGCGCACGCGAAGGCGATCGACTCTGAGAACGACTACCGAAGAGACATCGGCCAAACCTCGATGCGCAAAGCGTTTCCCAACGACCAGACAGAGACGGATACCCCCCCGTTTGGGAGCGTCAACGTGATCCACTTCGACGACGGCCGCAGCGAAGCGCTGTTCTTCAACGCCGCCGGAAATTTCACGTTCTTGTTCGGACCCTGAGCTTAGTCGTTGAGCGCGGTCACCAGGCCGGCATGAAACTGAACCTGCTTGGCGTCGTCTTGCTGACCGCGACGTCGAGTGGAACTGCAAGGCTCCTGACGCCTCGGATTCGGCCCGCGGATCCGTTGCTCGGCCTCACCCAGCTCGCTGAGCCCGAGCGTCCGGTCTTGCACGCGGACGAAGGGGTGGTCATTGCTCCGACTCCGACTCCGACTCCGATGCCTGTGACGTCGCGAGCGGTGCCCGCAAGTCACCCATAGGCAGTCGCATGTCACGCTCGCCGCTCAATAATCAGCGCGAATATCCGCTACCAGACCTCGCACGCCGGAGCACGAACCATCGAACTGTCGGCCGCGCACTCAAAGGCCTCGGCGAACGCAGGGAGGTTGCTCAGCGGGCCATTGACGCGAAAAGGATTGGGCGAGTGGGGGTCGGAGAGCAGTAGTTCCCGGGTCAACTCTGGGCGCTCGTTCTCGCACCAGAGTTGGGCGAAGGAGAGGAAGAACTCCTGGCGTGCATTGTACCCCGGCAGTTTCGAGTGCGACACCTCTCCCGCCGTCAACCTGGCCTGGAAGGCCTCCCAGGCGACGCGGAGCCCGCCGAGATCCGCCAGGTTCTCCCCAAGCGTGAGCTGGCCATTGACCGCCTCGCCCGGGAGTGGCTGGTAACCGGAGAACTGATCGACGAGGCACTGGGACCGGTTAACGAAGCTGGCTTTCACCGTCGGGTTCCACCAGTCGCGCAGCGTTCCCAGTCCGTCAAACTGGCGCCCCGCATCGTCGAACCCGTGAGTGAGCTCGTGTCCCATCACCGTTCCAATTCCCCCGAAGTTCGACGCAATGGACGACGACACCTGGAAGAAAGGCGACTGGAGGATGCCTGCTGGGAAAACCATCTGGTTGAGTTGCGGCGAGTAGTACGCATTGACCTCGATTGCCGGCATGTACCAACGGTTGCGTTCGACCGTCTGGGTCAGCCGTGCGGCGTTGAGCCGATAGGCCTCGCGCGAGAGCCGATTCCGATTCTCGAGGTAGGATGCGGTGATTCCGACGCTGGCGTAGCTGCGAAAGGCGTCGGGGAAGCCAACGCCCTGCGAGAGCTTGGCGAGTTTCGCCAGCGCTTCGGTTCGGGTCGGGGCATCCAGCCAGGTGGCGACCTCGAGTCGCTTGCGAAAGGCCGCCTGCACGCTCTCGAGCAGCTTGAGCGCTGAAGTCCGGCTGGTCTCGCCGAAATGGCGGGCGACATAGGGTCGGGCCAGCGCATCTGCGAGCGATCTGGTGGCGGCCAGGTAGCACCTCCACTCGGGCGGGGGTGGCGACTGCTGCCCAGTGAAGCCGCGAACGTGGAAGTCGAACTCGTCATTGAGAATTGACTGATCCAGCGCGCCCGCCTGCGCTTCAATCAGCCTCCAACGCAGGTAGCTCTTCAGATCCGCAACCGACTCCCTCAAGAGCAGCGCTTCAAGCGCCTCGAAGTAGCCCGGAACGGTGACGTTCAGAGTCTGAAGGCCTCCCATCCCCGACTCTTGCCAGAACCCGTCCCAACCGAACGAAGGCGACGACGAGAGAAACACAGTGCGGGCGACAGGGCGAAAGGTCGCGGCTGGATCCCGGCGCGCCGCTGGGTCCAGCGACGCCTGCGCAAGGGCGGTCTCGATTCGCAACACCGCAGACGCTGAGACGCTGAGGGGGGGGACGAGCTTTTGAGTGAGTTGCTGGATGTGGGCGAGGTACCGAGTGCGCAACTCGGCGAAGGACGGCGAGAGGTAGTGCTGCCGATCAGGGAGCGTCAACCCTCCCTGGTCAGCGGTGGCCAGGTTGCGGGTCGCGTCGCTCCGATCCACCGAAACGTAGAACGAGAAGAAGACCTCGGCGTTGACCTCCCGGAGGCGGGCGGTCGCGAGCGGGAGATCCTCCCTGGTAGCGACGCTGTCCACGATCTTCAACAGCGCGGCGAACTCTGAGTGTGCCGACCGAGAGGTCGGTGCGTCCAGGCAACTGCGGTAGAACTGCGCAACCAGCGGACCTTCCGGGTCATCCGCATGGACCTGGCCGGCCAGGTTCTCGTCGAGAATCGCCTTGAGCTGGGAATACTGGGTCCGGTAGGCCTCGAACGACCGCGCCTCGCGCGCCGCGGTTGCGGTGAGTGGATTTCGCTTGACCCAGCCGCCGCAGGCGAAGCGATAGAAGTCGTCGCACGGCTTGACCGTCGTGTCGATCGCCAGAACGTCCACGCTCGTTTCGCTAGACGGCCCGGGGGCCACTGGCTCTGGCCCACATCCGCCCACGAGCAGGGTCAACACCAGCGAGCCACAGAGCGAGGCGTTTCTCATCGCGCGCCCCTACCATACCCGGGGCACAGGAATCGACTCGGTGCTCGCCACGTAGAGCGCCGTGCTCGGAGCGCCCGTCACCTAGCAACGCCCCAAACTACGGGAGGCAAGCCATCGCACAGGTGCCTGGGTTCGCGGTTGAGCTGAACCCGCCGTCGCCGCCGATACATCGGCTCGAGCTGCACTGCGCGTTCGACGTGCAGCCCGAGCCACTTCCGCCCAGACTCGAACAGGTGCGCAGAACTGGCTGGCCTGCGCCTGCGTCGATGACAGCGCAGAAGCCGTTCGCAGCGATTCCATTCGCACACACAATCGTTCCGGCGTCGCAGTTTGAACCGGCCATCGAATAGGTCGTGCAGGTGCCGGCATCGCCCGCAGTCGGCGAGCACTGCAGCAGCTCTTTGCAATTGCGGTTGTCGGCGCATGAACCACCCGCAGAGCTGAGAGCGACGCAGGTCGAGCCGGCATCGTTTGCCCGACAGGTGCTGCCCGAAAGGCAAATCGGATTGGGTCCCGAACGATCTGCGCTGCACATCGAACCTGGCCCGACGCGAGCAAGGCAACCGCCATAGTCGCCGCCGTCTGGAGACAGCTCGCAATAGAGCGCAGGCGTGCACTGATAAGAGAACGCGCACACTTCGTTGAGCATTTGCCATCCCGAGAGTTTGCACACGCCTCCCAAACAAGCCTCTGTGCTCGGGCAGCCATCGCTGGTGTCCTCAAGCTCGACAGTGCAAGGTCCTCCTGAGGCAATGCGATGGGTGCAGATCCCGGGAATCAGGCTGCCTGAGTTGAGCCCTTTGCAGTACGCGGTGGCGACACAGTCAGCGACGTTGGCGCAGGCTTCACCGACGTTTCGAAACCCGCAGACGTCTGGACCAGCGTCAGGCAGAAACCCATTGAAGTTGCATTTCGCCGAAACGCAGTCGACGTTAACGTCGCACGGCAAGCCGTCTGGCTTCTTGGGAACACAAACACGCGTTCCTCCGTCTGAAGTGCCACCATCTGCAAATCCGGGCAGACACTTTGAGGTCGTCTGAGGATCGCATTGAACCGACGAGGTGCAGAGCGCACCCGCTTTGGCGTAGGCCCTGCAAGCCGAACATCCAGGCGCTGCGGTCTGGCAATACCCATTGCTGCAATCGAGGGTGGAAACGCACAAGCCTCCAGGATCCACGAGCCCAGTTCCAAAACCCGTCAAACATGGATGGGCAAGCACAACTCCTGTGCTGGTAATATTACCGAGGTTCGAACAGGGGTAATTCTTCGCGATGCCGACACACGCAAACGCCGCAGCGGCGTCGTAACCGCGCAGGCCAGAGGTCACGCGGTTGAGCAGTGCGTTGCACTGTGCAGAAACGCGGGCGACGCATTCTGGGTTCTGGTCCTGGTCGAGAAAGTGACAGGCCTTGTCGCGATCGCACATCGCCGCCGCGTACGCCGGGCAAAACGCCGCTTGAGCCACAGTGCCGCCGCCATCGGGAAACATCGTTCCGCCGCCACTTCCACTGTCGACTCCAGCGCCGCCGCCGACTCCCGCACTGCCCCCACCTGCCGCAGCGCCCCCACCTGTTCCGGTACCGCCGGTGCTGGAAGAGCACCCGATCAAAGCCACAGCGGTAAGACACGCCACGACGACGCGATACGAAATGGTGCCCACGAGATACTCCTGCGAAAAGGAAGTGAAAGAGTTCGCGTTAATACAAGCTTCAGACGCGCACAAGCCAAACGCAGTTCACACCTTGGCCGAGTTCCAGGCGCGGCGAACGAAAACAGCAATCATTTCGCGGCGCCACGCCGGGTCGACGTTGATGTTTGTCAAAGGGTGGCATTGCTTGTGCGCGACCTGACTGAGCTCTGCGATCGTCACCTCGTCCAGCGGGCGACCGATGAATGCGTCGAGTCGCTTCACCGGATGCGGGCGCGCGGCGAGCGCAGAGATCACCATCTTCACGTCTTTGATCTTCTCTGCCTCATCCAGCTTGGCCGCCACCGCGACACACAGCGCCGGGAAGTCGATGGCCGCGCGGATCCTCAATTTCAAGTAGCCCGCGACCACTTTGCCGATCGGTTTGGGGATCTTCACCTCGACCAGCAGCTCATCCTGCGCGATCACGGTGTTGACGATTCCGTCGGCGACATAGAAGTCATCGAGCTTCAACACCCGCTCGCCCCGCGCAGAGGCGAGCTTCACCGTGGCGTCGAGCGTCATCAACACCGGAGCGCCGTCGTTGCTCGCTGCAGCGACGCAATTCTTCCCGCTCTTCACCACATGGCACACGGTGCCATCTTTCTTCAGACAGTAGCCAAGCGACTTCCGCCAGAAGTGCGTCTGGTTGTAATAAACACAGCGCGTATCGAGACACAGGTTGCCGCCCAGCGTCCCCATCTCTCGCAGCTGCGGCCCGGCGATCTGCCCGAGCGCGGTCTTCAAGCTCGGAAACAAGCGCCCTACCCGCTCGTCGCGCCCAAGATCCGCGACTGTCACCATCGACCCGACAGTCAGTGAATCCGCGTCTTCGCGGATCTCGTTGAGCGCTGCGATCTCTTTCAAGCCGATCACGTGCTCGGGTGTGAACAAGCGGTGCTTCATGTTCGGGACGAGATCGGTGCCCCCAGCGATCAGCTTCGCGCCGGTACCGTGCTGCGCAAGCAACGCCAACGCCTGGGCGATCGAGGTGGGCGCGTGGTACTCGAAGGCGGGCAGCGTCAGCACGGCTTCCCCTTCAGCGCTCGCAGCAGCATCGCGGGGTGAAAGGGCAGCTGGGTGAGTCGCACGCCGACAGCGTCGTAGATAGCGTTACTGATTGCTGGAATCGCAGGATGCAACGGACCTTCGCCCGCCTCCTTCGCACCGTGAGGCCCATTCGGATCGTTCGACTCAACAATCAAGCTCTTGATCTCAGGAGTGTCGAGCGTGGTCGGGATCCGGTAGTCGAGCAAGGAAGGGCCGCGATGCAGCCCCGACGGCAGGTACGTCATCTCTTCCATCGCCGCCTCGGCGTAGCCCATGTACACGCTGCCTTCGATCTGACCTTCGACGAGCGTGGGGTTGATCGCTTTTCCACAGTCATGCGCGGCCCAAAGCTTCTCAACCCGCCAGACCCCTGTCTCGAGATCAACCGCAACCTCGGCGACATGGGCGGTGAAGCTGTAGGCGGGCGAGGCGCCGATGGTGCCGCCGCGGTAGTCGCCGCCCAGCTTCTTCGTGCGGTAGCTGCCCGTCGAGCCGAGCGTGCCGAACTTCGCCTCGGTCAGCTGCACCGCTTCTCGGAAGGACATTCGCTGATCGTCACCCGTGCCACTGAGCGTTCCCAGGTGTCCGTCAACGCTCGAAGCCTCGATGCCCCACTTCTCAGCCACCGCGGCCGAGATCTGCGCCCACAGACGCTGGCCTGCTTCGACACACGCAATGCCAACCATAAACGTGCCGCGGCTCGAGTACGCACCCATGTCTACCGGCGTTAAATCCGTATCACTGACCACCACGTGGCAGTCGCGTGGATCGCAGCCAATCTCTTCGGCGATCAAGAACGCCGGCAGTGAATTGGTACCCTGCCCGATGTCCGACGCGCCCGAGAAGATGGTCACTTTGCCCGAACGATCGAGCTTCACCTGGATCCCCGACTGCGGCATCTCGTTTGGGTAAATAGGATACGCGGTGCCCGAGATGTACATCGAGCCGGCGACTCCAAGTCCCCGCCCGAAACCCAGTTTGCCTTTGCGTTTCTTCCAATCGCTTGCAGCTTCGACTGCATCCAGACATTGGAGGAAGCCGTTGCTGGTAATCTGCTGGCCATTCACCGTCTGCACGTTCTCGCCGATGAAGTTACGGCGGCGCACTTCGATTGGATCAAGGCCCAACTTCTCGGCAGCCATGTCGAGCGCAACTTCGAACGCGAACCGGGGCTGCACGCTGCCGTGACCGCGCTTAGGACCACACGGAGGCTTGTTGGTGAATACGCGCGTCGAGTCGAAGCGGTAGGTTCCAAACGCGTACGGCCCGGTGAGCAACTGCCCCGAGTAGTAGGCGGTGACGAGGCCAAAGCTCGAGTAAGCACCGCCGTCGATCAAAATTTTCGAGTCCACCGCGTCGATTTTTCCTTCCGAAGACAGCCCCACCGTGAACTTCATCTTCATCGGGTGACGGCCGCGGTGGGCCCAGAAGACCTCCTCGCGGGTGAACAGACACTTCACCGGTCGGCCGGTCTTCATCGCCAGCGCGCAGACGACGAACTCGAGGGAAAAAGGGTCGGATTTTCCTCCGAATGCGCCACCGATGAATGGCTGAATCACCCGAATTCGCGTGGGATCAAGCTTGAGCACCTTCGACAGCTCGCGGTGCACGTAATGCGGAATCTGCGTCGAGCTCCAGAGGGTGAGGTTGCCCTCGCCGTCGTACTGGGCGACCGCGCAGTGGGGCTCGATCGCCGCGTGGGTCGAACCCGCGTAGAAAAATTCCTGCTCGGCGACGGCGGCGCTGCGCTTGATCGCGCCGTCGACGTCGCCAAAGGTGAGGTCGACGTGTTTGCTGATGTTGCCGTGTTTGCCGCCTTCGTGAATGTGTGGCGGCCCAGCAACGAGCGCGAGCTCGGGGTCGATCAACGCCGGGAGAATTTCCCATTCGACGTCGATGAGCTCGAGCGCTTCTTCTGCCGCAAGCTCATCAATCGCAGCGACAGCAGCGATTTCGTCTCCGATGAACCGGGCTTTGTCAGCGGCCAGCGCTTGCTCATCGGGTGTCCACGGAATCACCCCGTACCGCGTCGGAAGCTCGCTTCCTTCAAGCACCGCCAGCACACCCGGGTGCTTGAGGCAGCGGGTGAAGTCGATCTTCTTCACCCGCGCATGGGCATGCGGGCTGCGAAGCAACTTGCAGTGCAGCATTCGGGGCAGCTGCAGATCGTCTGCGTACAGCGCCTCGCCGGTCGCCTTCTTGAGGCCATCGAGCTTGCGCAGACGTCGACCAACGACTGAGAATTTCGCGGTCACTTTGAGCCTCGGGTCGTCGGGCGCTCATCACGTTCGACGATTTCGCGTTGGCCAGACGCGACCTCCACCGCGTCGAGGATCTGCGTGTACCCGGTGCAGCGGCACAGGTTTCCCGACAGCGCCTGCCTTATCTCATCGCGGCTCGGCTTCTCGTTTCGTTCGAGCAGCGCCGCGGCCGACAACATCATCCCCGACTGACAAAAGCCGCACTGAAGCGCACCGCACAAATCGAACGCATCCTGAACAGGGTGCATGCAGCCATTCGTCGCCAGGCCCTCGATGGTAGTGATGGCGTGCTGCTGCGCTTCAACCGCGAGGCTGATGCAACTCAGCATCGGCTTTCCGTCAATGAGCACGGTGCAGGCTCCGCAGTCGCCCTTGTCGCAGCCCTGCTTCGAGCCCGTCAGCTTGAGGGTGTAGCGCAGCGCTTCGAGCAGGCTCGCGCGGGGCTCGACTGCAATCTGGTGAGAGTCCCCGTTGACCTTCAGTTCGACGAGCAGCTTGTCCGGTCGGCCGTGCACCAGACCCAAGTAGCCTCTGCGACCGGGGTGGGTCAACGTCGCTCGGGCATCACGCACTCAAGGGTTTGGCGAAGGCACCGCCAGTGCCCTGAAACGCTCGCGAAGTTGATCGCGAAAGACGACCAGCTCCTGCTGTGACAGAGGCTCGAGCATTTGCGGCATCGGAGCAGTAGGGAACTGAATCATCAGCCACGCGAGTACGCCCGGGTCGATGCCGCTGTCTTTTCGCAGAGCCAGCGCGAGGTCGTTTTCGATGGTAAATCCAGCCCTCTCGCTGAAGAGAACGTCCACCAGATCTCTGGGCTCGGAACGCGACAACAGGCAGGTGAGCTTCGAGGCGCGAAGGTCTGCTAACGGGCGAACCCGGATCCCCTCGAGCGACTCGAGCGGCGCAGAGTCCAGAGGAGGCTCGACGACGACATCCACTTCCAGGCTCTCGTTATGCAACTGGCAGTGGATGCGTGCGAAGGCGCCCTCATCTCGGACCAGCGTGAGATTCGCTCCGCGCTCAGCTGCAATCTCAGACAGGGCTCGAACGAATCCGCGTACACCCTGCTGATGCTCGCAAAAGAGGTCGACGTCATGCGAGAGACGATGGGCGAAGTATGCACCGCTCAAGGCAGCTCCCCCACCGAGCTCGCACGGCGCGTGCTTCTGGCATGAACGGATAAACCCAAGCGCCTCATCCGACAACACCCGGCGATCAAATTTATCCCGCATTGACGGGCGGCCAGCGTGGTTCGGCAAGGTTCAAAAGAAAGGCCCACTTCGAACGAGCACGTCCCAGGTGACGAACCAGCCTCGACCACAACTCTCGAATTTCCTCGGGCTTTACGAAGAGCCACACATCCCGCGTATTGGCTTCTCGCAAGAGAGCACCCATCCAGTAGGCGCGGAGGTCGAGATCCGGCGAACGAAGCGCGGCGTGGAACTGCGCGACCGTCATCTCGGACCACCACACAAAGTAGGGCCGAGTCTCTGGATAGAGGAGCTCAGGCATCGTGGGAGGCAACATGAATGAGAGTGTACCTTCGATTGGGCATGCCGTTCCTTCAGACTGAGTCCGACCCAAGAGGAGACAATTTCGGACGCGCGATGCCCGCCTGATGCGGCTCAAGCGGGCGCGGGCTGTCGGCGCCGACGCGATCGTCCTGCACACCGTCGCGCCGGCAAATGAGGGTGCGACAGTTGACGGAAACGGGCCGGGCGATCGTGAGTAGATGCCCTAGCGCGTGCCCCAGTGGAGCTTCTGGCGAAGCACTCCGAAGTAGTCGAGTTTTTGGTTGCGCGCGAGCAGCACCCGGTTGCCCGACTTCTGCACTTCGATGCGATCGCCCGTTCGCAGCGGGTGGCCCTGTTGCCCATCAATCGTCAGGTACACGTCACTGACTTCGCTGGTCAGCACAGTGCGAATGACCTGATCTGCCGGAACGACGATCGGCCGCTGAGTCAACGCGTGGGGACAAATGGGAGTGACCACCACGCAGTCGAGCGAGGGATGAACGATGGGCCCACCCGCCGACAGCGAATACGCAGTCGAACCCGTCGGAGTCGCGAAGATCACGCCATCTGACTTGAACAGCGCGACGAACGCATCTGCCAGCCACGTCTCGTGATCGGCAATTCGCGCCATTGCGCTCTTGTTGATCACCACGTCGTTGAGCACTTCGTCTTCGACGACGAGCTTGCCTTCGCGATACAGCCGACACGAGAGCTTCATCCGCGAGTCGATGCGCGCCTTTCCAGCAATCACCTCGGCGAACGCGGTGAACGTCTCTTCCTGGGGAATCTCGGTCATGAATCCCAGCGACCCCAGATTGACACCCAAGATAGGCACCGGCCGCCCTTTCAGGATGCGAGCAGCTTGAATCAACGTGCCATCACCCCCCAACACCACCATCACGTCAGCCCGTGTTCCGAGCTCAGCCGTCTGGGTGACTGGCCAACCCAAACCAGCCGCCAGGTGGTCTTCAGCGAGAAAGTCGAGCTTGGGGTGCAGCGCCTTGAGCTCCTTCGCCAATGTCACCGCTTCAGGTTTGCCGCGCTTTGCGACGAGAGCGATCGTCTTCACCCCGGCGCTTCTAGCAGGCTGCACAACCCGCGCGAGCTTTGGGGTTAAGTAACTCTCGTGGATCTGTTCGACAAAGCAGCCGAGGACGACGCCGCGCAACGCGCACCGCTGGCCGAGAGGATGCGGCCCCGCACGCTCGAAGAGTTCATCGGCCAGGAACACCTCACCGCCGAAGGAAAGCTGCTGCGGCGAGCGATACAGATTGATCAGATCCCCTCATTGATCTTCTGGGGCCCGCCAGGCACAGGGAAGACCACGCTCGCGCGGGTGATCGCCAAGTCGACGGGCGCACACTTCAGCCAGGTCAGCGCGGTGCTCGCGGGTGTCAAAGAGCTGCGCGAGATTATGACGGAAGCCGAAGAACGCTGGAAACTCAACCGCAAGCGAACCCTGCTCTTCGTCGACGAGATCCACCGCTTCAACAAAGCGCAGCAAGACGCCTTGCTGCCGCACGTCGAGAAAGGCACCGTCACGCTGCTCGGCGCTACCACCGAGAACCCGTCCTTCGAGGTGAACGCCGCGCTGCTGTCGCGAATGCGCGTGGTGACCCTACGCGGCCTCGAAGAGGACGAGCTGAAGCA
>JANOHG010000515.1:0-2107 GCA_031406375.1 Archangiaceae bacterium
CGCTTCAGAATCGTCATGTTGTGTCCCCAGGAGAAAGTATTACCGGCCTTAGCGGGCTCACTCGCCCGACGCACTTTCGCGTGCGGCTCCCTAGCGGAGGCGTGCGTTCTGCACAACCACTGAGACCAAAGTTGTAGGGAGCACTGAAGATGTCCGCCGCTTATGATGCGGACTTGTTTAAGTGTCACCGACACCACTGAGGCCAAAGTTGTTGGGGACCAAACCAATCGAATTGCTGAACGGCTGAGTCTGCGGTGGCGATCGAACGCACAACCTTCAACGCAGCGCATTACGTGTTGCAGCTGAATGGGCGCGTCACTTCTGAGCGATGTCCCACTTGAGTCGGGCGTGCGTTTTTCGGAACGCGGCCTCATCGCTGACGACCACGGTTCCTTCCTTCTCACGGCCGTCGATGAACGCAACGAAGTCGAGCTGGCGGTCGGGCTTGCCAAGCTCCTTGTCGAACAGCTTCACGATGTCGTTGGCAGGCAGCGTTCGACGACCTGCCACGTCGACGAGGTCGATCTTCAGCCCCTTCATGTCGGCCGACGGCGCGTACGCTTTGTAGACGAGCTCCGAGCAGACGAGCGCTGAATCCGAGAAGAAATCAAACTCGAAGTCGTACGGGCGACCTTGGTACTCGAACGCCCGAAGAATCGCCTTCGCCTTCTCGAGCTTTGACCCCCGCGGCCGCATCACGCCCATGTAGTCGACGCCGAAGGCGTGCTCGGCCGCGGTAAAGCTCACGCCTTCGCTGATCGCTTCGAGCACCCGAATGGGTCCGTGGCCTTGAAAGTCTTTGCCGCCGTACTTCCTCCATTTGTCTGGATAGCGCGTGGCCAGCAGTTCACTGAAGGTCGCCGACTTCTCCTTCTGTGATTGGGCCCAGGTCATCACCTCGAGATCCGGATCGAAGAACTTCTTGAGGTCGTCTGGAGTGCCCAGATACAGCTCTGCGTGCGGCCAAAATCCGGGCAGCGCGATGTTCGAAAGAAACCAGTTCTGGCGGGTGACGATCACATCGCCCGGTTCCATTTTCGGGATCACCTGGTCCAGCGCCACCTTACTCATCAACGGCTTGCCGGCGCGCGCCACGCGGGTATCGCCGAACCATTCGGCGAAGGACTTCTGCGCGGGAAAGATCGCCGCCGTGGTGTTGTCCTTTAGGATGTCGAGCGCGTTGTCGACGAAGAGCCGGTTGCCTGTACGCACCAGGCACTCGCGCGCCTTGCGACCGCAGCTGTCGAGTTCCTTCCACGCCCATTGCACATCGGGGTCTTTGTCTTTCTTCAGCGACACTTGCGCGACCTTCGACCACGCGTCACCGCTCATCAACTGGGTGGTGGTACTGACGTGAATCGCGGTGACCTTGAAGGTCGCGTACGAGCCGCCGGGCACTCCGAACTCGATGTTCGGCTCATCGAAGAGCGTCTCGAGTTGTTTGTTGCCCTGGGTCAGCTCAGCAAACCGCAACCCGTTCGACAGCAGCGTCGTCAGGGCGGTGTGGGTGAGCAGAAAGCCCCACGAATGGCGGTCGTCGGTCACCGAAAGGAGGACGAAGTTCCAGTACCGCTGGCGAATCTGCTCGACCGACGAGAAGTACGAAAAGAGCGCGCCCCAGGTGGTCAACAGCGTGCGCTTTTCCTCGGGGGTGTAGGCCCGCACTTCCTTCTTGCTGAAGAGCACGTGGTTTTCCTTCACCAGCGCGCCGATTCGATTAAGCCCGGCGCTGAACATTTTCAAGCTCGCGAGGTCCTTCTTCGCCTGCGCGGTGAATTCCTTTCCTTTCAGCGAATAGACCGAGGTGTCAGGCGCGGCGCTGAGCAAAACAGCAAGAATCAGAGCGTTCATGGGCACCTTTGACGTTACACGCGTTATGCCTGCTCTATGGCGCGGATCATCAACGACGAAGCGGGCATTGCCGACGTGGTGAGGAACAGCCGACGGATTGCCGTGCTCGGAATCAAGACCGAGCAGCAGCGCGATCAGCCGGCATTCTACGTGGCAGAATATCTGGTCAAAGCAGGGCTCGAGATGATTCCGGTGCCTGTGTATTACCCAGAGGTCCAGCAGATCCTCGGTCAGCCGGTGTTTCGAACGTTGAGCG
>JANOHG010000549.1:0-2691 GCA_031406375.1 Archangiaceae bacterium
GAGCTGATCGGCTACGAGGCCAAGCGCCAGTGGCAGCTGAACCCGAAGAACACCATCTACGGCGCCAAGCGCTTGGTGGGTCGCAGCTTCCGCAGCGACATCGTCGACACGATGCGAAAGGTCGTTCAGTACAACGTGCGGCCGAGCGAGGACAACAAAGAGGTCGTGCTCGATGTCGGCAAGAAGTCGCTGAGCCTTCAGGAAGTGTCGTCGAAGATTCTGAACAAGATTCGCGACGTCGCCTCGAACCACCTGCGGCAACCGGTCAATCGCGCAGTCGTCACCGTGCCCGCCTATTTTTCGGATCGTCAGCGCCAATCGGTGAAGGACGCAGGCAAGCTGATCAACCTCGAAGTGGTGAGAATCATCAACGAGCCGACCGCGGCGGCGCTCGCGTACGGCGTCGGCAAGGATCTCAACAAGACGGTGGTCATCTACGACCTCGGCGGCGGCACCTTCGACGTTTCGGTGATCGAAATTCGCAAGCAGGTGTTCGAAGTCAAGGCGACCGGAGGTGACATCTTCCTTGGCGGCATCGACTTCGACAACGCGATGATCCACCACATCCTCAAAGAATTTCAAGCGAAGACGCTCATCGATCTCTCGGCGGATCCGGTGGCGATGCAACGGATCAAAGATCTCGCCGAACGCACGAAAATCGACCTCTCGTCACGAGAAGAAGCGCCCTTCAACATCCCCTTCATCACGATGACAGCGCAGGGCCAGCCGCTGAACATCGAGATGCGTTTCACCCGGAAGCTGCTCGAGCAGCTGACGCTCGATCTGGTCGATCGCACGCTGAAGATCGTCGCCCGCGTGCTCGTCGACTCGGGGCTGTCGACGAAGGACATCGACGAAGTGATGCTCGTCGGTGGGCAGACCCGGATGCCCGTCGTTCAAGACCGCCTCACCAAGTTCTTCGGTAAGCCGCCGAGCAAAGGGGTGCACCCCGATGAAGCGGTCGCAATCGGCGCGGCGCTATACGCGCACTCGCTGCAGGACGACAGCAACTTGAAGTTGCAGCTGCTCGATGTGATTCCAATGGCGATCGGCCTGGAGAAAGCCGATGGGCACATGCATGTCGTCTTTCCGCGCAACTCGGCGATTCCCAACGCCAAGCAGCTGCTGGGGACGACCAGCACCGACAACCAGAGCGAGCTGATCATGCGGATTTTCCAAGGCGATCATCCCACCGTCGCCGACAACGAGCAGTTGGGCGAGTTCACGTTCGCAGGGATTCGCCAGGCGGCGTTGGGGCAAGTGCAAGTCGAGATCACCTTCGATGTGAACATCGAAGGCATCCTCACCATGTACGCGCGCGATCCGGGCACGGGCAAAGAGCTGAAGACCACCGTTCGCGTCACCCAGAGCTGATTCGGCACCCATTTAGCCAATAGGATGGGACTCGCTGTTTGAGCGAAGCGCCCATCACGTCGACTTCACGGCCGTCTGCAGAATGACGCGCGAGACTTAAAGCTACGAATCCTGCGCGGTGAAGACGTGGACACGTTGAGGACGGCAGCCTGGCGGGAATGCTCAGCGCGCGAAGCGGGGTCACGCTCGTTCGACACGTGACCCCGCTCCGAGTTTCAGATGAGTTCAGTTTCAGTCTTCGATGCAGAGAAGTCGGCGCTTCTGGTCGCAGAGGTTTTCGCTCGTACGGAAGACGGTCGTCTGTCCGTTGGTGCCGCCGTAGGTCCCTTCGCCGACGTCTGATTCCCAGTCCGAGCAGGTGGTGGCAGTGGTGATGCCCTCGCGATCGCTGCCCGTCCAGAAGAACAGCGTGCCCGCGACGCTGCCCACGTCGGTGCTGATGACTGCCGCTTTCTGCTGCGCGAAGCGCAGGCCAGCCCGGTTGTTGAACAACATCCCGCCGTCGAACGAGACCCAGGGACCGTTGCTGGTGAGGCGATCCACCGGGCGGGTTGCCGAGTTGCCGAGGAACGCCTTCCAGGTGCCGCCGAAGTTGCGTGCCGTCGCCAACTGGGAACACAACGCGTCGCCGCCCGCGACACCCGACGCCGCGTTGCCAACGGTCTTCAGGTCGCCGCCGTAGGTGGTCGAGGTGACGAAGACCCGACGCGGAGTGCTGTTCGACTGAAAGGACTGGCGGATCCCGCCGTCTGCCTGCACCACGGCCGCCTCAAAGCAGAGGACGCGATGGGTTGCATTACAGGGGTCTGGGGAGCCCTGACGGCTCCAAACGTAGGAGCTGTTGAGACTCGCGCCGTAGCTGCCGGCGGCGCTGACGGCCGACGACGTCCAAGCGTCGCAGGTGGCAGTCGAGACGTTGCCGCCGACCAGCGTGCCGGTCCACATGATCGGAGAAGCCCATTGATCGCCTTTCTCGTCGGTCACCGCGCCGACTCCGCTTGCGAGATTCACCGCGCTCGGGTTGTTGAACACCAGGCCACCGTCAAGCGCCCGCCACGGACCCGGACCCACCAGGCGATCCGCCGCCCGGCTCGTGCCCGAGCCGACGAAAGCCCTCCAGGTTCCGTTGAGATTCTGCGTGTCGGCAACGTCGTTGCAGAACGAGTCCGCGCCCGCAGGACCCTCGGCGCCGTTGCCGATCCGCTTCAGATCGCCGTTCGTCACCATGCTCGTCACGAAGACGCGGGTGTTCAAGCCGCCGTCGGTGACGAGGACACCGCCTGTGCCGCCGCCGACTCCTGTGCCGCCGCCGACTCC
>JANOHG010000632.1:0-2242 GCA_031406375.1 Archangiaceae bacterium
GGAGGCGTCGGCACTGGAGGAGGCGTCGGCACTGGAGGAGGCGTCGGCACTGGAGGAGGCGCGGGCAGCAATGGATTTACACGAGGGGCGGGCGGGTGTGCGGTGCAAACGTTCGAAGCCGATGTAACCCTTGGTGGGTACCGGTCAGATCGCTATGGCTGGAGTGACTCGAATTGCGAGCGGCGCACGGCGGCGCTCGTTCGCAACAACGCGGCAGATCCGGGCGGTTCGCGCGGCGGGTATCTGCGTGAGATGACATTCAACGTCGCAGGCGCGGTGCGGACTGCGCGCGGCACCGGCTCGAACGGATGGAACGGCTGGGGTTACGTCGTGAACCACTATGGGAACACCGCGGATACGTCACGCAACCGAACGGGCACCTACCGAACAGTGCTCGCGGGCACCCATCACGCGATTCACGAGTTCAAGCTTGGGATTAATCCCGGGGGTCCGGTGAACGTCACCATCCAATGGTTCTTCGCGACAGGGCGCAGCGAGCCTATCTACGCGATTGCATACGACGCGACACCCTCAGGACCCAATGGCGTGAACGCCGATACCCGTTCGCCCTATGGCGACATGGCGTTCGAAGGCGTCAATGCGGTTGCGGTCACCGGAGTGGGTTGGGGAGACCGCTTCCGTTTCACCACCACCTCAAACAGCCCGGTGACGACTGGGTCTGCCTGGGACTACACCCAGGTCAACGCGGTGCCCTTTGTGCGGATGTGGACGTCAATCGTCGATGCTGAGATGGGCGCGGTACAGACCGAGACGTTCGACCAACGAGTCGCAGGTGGCGATTATGGCGGCGGGTTGATCGGCGCCTGCGCGGGCAAGACGAGCCTCACCCAAGGAACGAACTGCAGCGCGAACGGCGAGACGATGCCGCAGTCGTGGCTGTGGCCATTTCAGCTCAACCAATACGAGCTGCCCTTCACGACGATGTCGCACCGTCTCGCGTGGGGTTCGAACTACGGCGCAATCGGCCAGACCAGCTACACCGCCTTCGGTAAGACGGTCTCAGGTTACCCGAACGTAAGCTACGCGGTGTTCCTGGTGATGGGCCTTCATTCGACGAACGCGACGCTGCAGCAGGTGACTGCCACTGAACGCTTGCTTGGCGCGACCGCGACCGGCATGAGCTGGAACCCGACCTACGCCGCGTGGGAAGGCGCCACGACTGCGAACTCAGCGACCGTCACCTTCGACCCCAAAGCGGGTGCAGTGCGTGCGCCCGTCTTTCACTTCACTGGCTTTTCGGCGACGGCGCTGTCGATGGTAACGGTGAATGGCGTCGCGTTGACTTCGAACAGCGACTACTTCGCCACGGTGGACACAGCAACGCAGTCGGTCTGGGTGACGCTGAACGGAACGGTCTCGGCTTCGGTGTCGCTGCATATTCGGTAGCTTTCCGACTGCTTGTCTCTCGGGCCGGCGTGGCATTGTGCGTCGCCATGGTTCTCAACGACATCACCTGTGCCGCAGTGTCCATCGAGTCGGGCGTCGCTGACGTGGTCCTCACCGCGGTCGGAAAAGCGAACCGCATGGGCCCCGACTACTGGTCGCAGATGCCAATTCTGTTCTCCCGACTCGACGCCGACGACGCGGTGCGCGCAATCGTGATTCGCGGTGGCGATCACTTCACGTACGGGCTCGATCTACCGGCGATGGGCGCCGAGCTGGCGCAGTTCCTCGATCCGGGCGCTGGCGCCGGGGTGAGGATGAAGCTGCTCGAGGCGATTCGACGGCTGCAGCTGGCGAACACCGCCGTGGCCAGCTGTCGCAAGCCAGCGATCGCCGCAATCAGCGGGTGGTGCATCGGCGGCGGAGTGGATTTAGTCACCGCCTGCGACATTCGCCTGTGCTCGGATGACGCGAAGTTCAGTGTTCGAGAAGTGAAGCTCGCGATGGTGGCCGACGTCGGGACGCTCGCGCGCCTGCCTCCCATCGTCGGACAGGGCGTCGCGCGCGAGCTGGCTTTCACCGGCGACGACTTCGACGCCGCGCGCGCACTGAGAATCGGCCTGGTGAGCGAGGTGTATGCGAGCCCGACGGCCGTCGTCGACGCAGCCCGGGCGCTCGCGCTGCGGATTGCGCGGAACCCGCCGTTGGTGGTGCAGGGAATCAAGACCGTCATGAACGCGGGCTCTGAGCCAGCGGCTGCAGCGAGCCTTGCGACCGTGGCGCTGTGGAACTCGGCCTTTCTCCCATCGCTCGATGTGCAGGAAGCGATCGGCGCCGT
>JANOHG010000640.1:0-1143 GCA_031406375.1 Archangiaceae bacterium
AAGACGAGGCGTTCTTCCTGGGGCAGTCGGTCGCGTTGGTGGTGGGCGAGTCGTACGACGCTTGTCGCGCGGGCGTCGCAGCGGTCGTTGCCGAATGGGAAGTGCTTAAGGCGATTGTCACCTTGGATGAAGGCCTCGCCCAGGGGTCTTTTCTCTCTGAGCCGCACGTGATGCAGCGAGGGGACGTTGAAGGCGCATTGCTGTCGGCTGATTTGAAGCTTCAGGGTGAGATCCGCACCGGAGGTCAGGATCATTTCTACCTCGAGACGCAGGTCACGCTCGCGATGCCCGAGGAAGGCGGCAGCCTGAGGCTTTTGTGCAGCACCCAGCACCCGACCGAAGTGCAGACCATTGTCGCCCGCGTACTTGGCGTGGGCCGGCATCAGGTGGTCGTCGAAGTGCCGCGGATGGGAGGCGGCTTTGGTGGAAAGGAGACCCAAGCGGCGCCCTTTGCCGCGATGGCCGCGCTCGCGGCGCTGAAGACGCAGCGGCCAGTGAAGGTGTGGCTCAACCGCGACCAGGACATGGCTCAGACGGGTAAGCGGCACCCGTTTCTCACCCGGTATCAGGCGGGCTTTACGCACAGCGGAGAGCTGACCGCGTTGGGGCTCGAGCTGTATTCAAACGGTGGGTTCTCCACCGACCTCTCACGCGCGATTCTAGATCGCGCAATGTTCCACGCGGACAATGCGTATTGGGTACCGAACCTCCGCTTCGTAGGCAGGGTGGTGAAGACCCACCTGCCGAGCAACACCGCGTTTCGCGGCTTCGGCGGCCCACAGGGAATGGCAGTGGTGGAAGACATCCTGAGCCGCGCAGCCGAGAGCCTGAAGCTCGACCCGGCCGAAGTCCGGCGGAAGAATTTCTATCGCGCTGCTCCGAAGAACGTCACCCCCTACTTCATGGAAGTGAAAGACAACCGCATCGAGCGGATTTGGGACGAGCTGCGGGTCTCGAGCGACTACCTAAACCGCAAGGCAGACATCGAGGAGTTCAATCGTTGCCACGCGTGGAACAAGCGCGGGCTGGCGATGACGCCGGTGAAGTTCGGAATCAGCTTCACCACCTCGTTTCTCAATCAGGCAGCGGCATTGGTGGTGATTTACGGCGACGGAACCGTGCAGTTGAACCATGGCGGCACCG
>JANOHG010000757.1:0-1583 GCA_031406375.1 Archangiaceae bacterium
CGCACGAAGGCCATCGGGTAATACATGGAGCCCATCACATCGACGTTGGCGCGGGCGGCCTCGAGCAAGGCGCGCATTTGGGCCAACTCGGGACGCTTCTCGATGGCTGTGGCGACCAGCGCTGCGACTTCGGGCGGAGCGTCAGTTGGAGTCTGCAACTCGGCGAGCGGAACAGTTGCACTCACTGTTGAGTGTCCCATCGACGCTTCAGTCATTGCCCAGGCCCCGTTGACCTCGCGTTCGAGCGCGTCAAGTTCACCTTGCAGCCGCGCCACCTCGACCTCTGCTCGAACGGCTTCGCTCAGGCTCCCCTGGGCCGCGGCAATCCGAGCTTGAACCGCGGAGTGCACCTCGGTGGCCAGTCTCTTCAGGTCGGTGACGACCGTCTGCATTCGTTGGGCCTCGACCAGCATCAGGAACGAGCGCAACGCCGCGGCTTCGACATCGAGCGAGGTGGTGCCGATTTTGGCGCGCAGAGCCTCGGCCTCGTGTGTTGCGGCGCGCTGGCGGTGGCCGCGAATCCGAGACAGCGGAAAGTCCTGCTGTAACTGCACGCTGTAGTCGGCTCCCATCAAGCTGAAGGGGAGGTGGTCGAGGCCGCCCATCAGCATCGGCTCAGGCAGAGCGCCGACGACCTTCGGAGTTTGTGAGGCTGCCTCGGCACGCGACTGCGCCGCACGGAGCTCTTGCCGGTGGGCGCGCGCTTCGAACAGGACCTGCTCGAGGGTGAGCGTCGTGGCGGGCTGAGCTTGCGCAAGCGATCCGAAAAGAAAAAGCGCGAGCGGTGCCCCGGCGAAAATTCTTAAAGTGAGCCCTGAACTCACGCAACGGTCGTTCACGTGCCCCGTCCTTTGCGCCTGACCTTTGAGGGAAGAGAAGCATCGACCTCACCATCCGAGGACGAGTCCTCCATTCGACAGAAGCGGGCGAACAGATTGATGAGCTCGTCGATTTTCTTGCGGCGATCGCGCTCATCCCGACTCCTCATCGCGGCGGTGAGGCAGTTCTCAAAGTGGCCGGAGAGGATGACTCGACCAGCCTCCATCAGAGCCGCCTGAGCTGCGGCCACCTGAAGAAGAACGTCGACGCAGTATCGGTCATCGTCGACCATTCGCTGGATGCCAGTGATCTGGCCAGCAATCCGCTTCAGTCGCGCCCGAGCCTTGTTCTTGGTGTCGTCGTCCATTGCCCGCCCGCAGATAGGGGTACGGGTACCCGTCAGATACCCGTACCCGGTAGCGGGTGTGCGGGAAGCATGCCGAGCAATGGTCGATCCCCCGCGAGACGACTTCTCAATTGGAGTTCGAGTGAACTGCCACCGACGGGTGCAAAAAACGAACGCAAATGGGGTCGAGGCGCAGACTTTGCGGCTTGTGGGTAGATGGCCTCGACAGCGCCAAACCGCCCCTCAGTGGCAGAAATGCACCTCGAACTGCTCCGAGAAAATTCATCGGCGCCTAAAAGGGGAGATGAGCGCGCCGGCGGAATCAGCAAGCCCAATGGGTGGCTCGACCTCGGCCGGCAGCCCCCGTCCTTTCCAGATGGCGAAGATGGCCGGGTAGACCGTGAGCTCAAGCAGAAAG
>JANOHG010000761.1:0-6589 GCA_031406375.1 Archangiaceae bacterium
AAGCTCTTTGTGAAGCATCGGCAGAAACGCTGGGGTCACGAGTTTTGCAGCGCGAAGCGCTTCCACCTTGGCAACCTTCGCCTTGGTCTTCTTGGCGCCTGAGATTGCCTTCTGCCAGTACTCCGGAGTTTGTGGATCGCCCTGGCAACCCGAGAGGATGACAGACAGCGAGAGCGAAACGGTAAGGAGAATGTGGCGCATGTCGGCTCCAGAAACGCTTGAAAAGATTGGCGCGGCATACCGCCAAATGAAACTGGCGTCACGGCCACTGTTGCGACACTTTGCGGCATGCCTCCCCGCCTGGTCTTCATGGGAACCCCGCAGTTCGCGGTCGCGTCGCTGCGAGCCTGCCTCGAGTTAGGAGACGTCGTCGCGGTCGTCACCCAACCCGACAAACCCCGTGGGCGGGGGCAGGAAGTCAGCTTCTCGCCGGTGAAACAGCTGGCGATCGAACGGGGACTAACGCTGCTGCAGCCGACGAAGATTCGCGGCACCGACTTCGCGCAACAATTGAAGGCGCTCGAGGCACAGGTCGCGGTGGTGACGGCCTATGGCAAGATTCTTCCTCCCGATGCGCTCGAAGCGCCACAACTTGGGTGCGTCAACGTGCATGCGTCATTGCTTCCAAGGTTTCGGGGGGCCGCGCCGATTCAGTGGGCGCTCGCGCACGCCGACAAAGAGACGGGCGTGTGCCTGATGAAGATGGACGCAGGCATGGATACCGGGCCGGTGATTGCCCGCACCCACCTGCCCATTCTTCCCGAGGACGACTCGGCGACGCTCCACGACAAGTTGTCGGCGTTGGGTGGCGCCCTACTTCGCGAGCACCTGCTGGCATACCTGCGCGGCGAACGCCCCCCCGTTCCCCAGCCGACGGATGGGGTGTTGATGGCGCCGATGATCAAAAAAGAGGATGGATGCATCGACTTTGGACGCCCGGCGGTCGAGCTCGAGCGCCGACTTCGCGCGTTCACCCCCTGGCCAGGTGCCTTCACTTTCTTCGAAGGCGCGCTGCTGAAGATTCACGGGCTGCGGGTGAGCGACGGTAAAGGAATCGCCGCGACGGTGCTTCGCGTCTCGGTAGACGGCATCGAGGTCGCGTGCGGTGATGGGTCGGTGGTGCTGACGGTGCTGCAGCCTGAAGGCAAGAAGCCGATGACGGCCCAGCAATTTCTTGCCGGGCGCAAGGTGTCGCCGGGAGACCGGCCCTTCCATTAGCCGCCTGCTCACACCAGCGCACGCGCACCCTGCCCAACTGCTCGGCCAGCCCTCGCCAGTACCCACCCGCTGGAGTCTCACGAGAAGTTCGACGGTGGGCGTCGTTCTCGCGATTAGAGTCAGCGTCAGATGCCTGCCCGCAGAATCCTCGTCCTCCATGGCCCCAACTTGAACCTTCTGGATGGCGCACGCTCGGTCGCATCAATTGACGCCGCGTTGCGCGTTCGAGCCAGCCTGCTCGGGGTCGAGCTGAAGAGCGTTCAAGCTAACTGGGAAGGCGGGCTGCTCGACACGCTCGCGGCCGAACGCGATTGGTTCGAGGCGGTCATCGTCAATCCCGCAACGCTGGCGCCATCGGCGATTGCGCTCGCCGAGGCGATCAGGTTCCTCAAGCGCCCTGCGATAGAAGTTCAGCTCGATGATGCGAAGAAGGCGCAATCGGCGCTGAAGCACGTCGTCCAAGAACAAATCTCTGGCAAAGGGCCCAAGGGGTACCTTGAGGCGCTGGTCGCGTTGGCTCCGAAGGGGCAGAAAAACTCAAAGCCACTCGTGGCCGCGAAGTCGATCGGTCGTCGGGCACGCTCGGAAACGAGCCCGGCGCCCGATGGCGTCACCGCGAAGACCATCGGCACCGGCAAGGCGAAACGTTCGAAGGCGCCGCCACCTGCATCGCGTCTCGTCTCGCGGGCAGTGGTACGGCAGCAGATCGCCGACCGCCTCGCCGGAAAAATCACGGCCGAAGGCCTATCGGCTTGGGCGCGCGCGCAGTGGCAAAAGTTGCAAAGCACGCCGACAGAAAGTGGCCAGCGCGGCCCACTTGAAGACGTGCTGCAACAGCTGCTGTTGTCGTCCACGATGAAGGCGAGCGACGACCAACTCATCGAGCTGATGACTCAGCTGAACGAATGAGCGACGAACGGATCAAGAATCTGCGTGGCCCCTCTCGAATCGCTGGGCCGCGCGCGCCAGGCAGGCCTGCCGCGAAACCCGCGGCTCCGAAGCTCGCGCGTGGATTGAAAGCTGCGGGACAAAGCAAGCCCAAGCCTGCGAACGCACGGGGCCCTCGCGGCGAGATGACGCCGCGTGCGCTGGCGATCACCGTGCTTGCACGCGTGAGCGCAACCGACGCGTACTTGAATGTCGTGCTCGACTCGCAGCTCGACGAACACCGGCCGGCCGAAGTGCGAGACGCAGCGTTCGTCACCGAGCTTTGTTACGGCGCGACCCGTCGCCAGCTCACCCTCGATTTTGGGCTGCAGCAATTTTGCTCGCACCAGCTGCCGACGCTCGAGAACGAGGTGCTGGCCGCGCTGCGCCTCGGCGCGTACCAAATGTTCTACATGCGGGTGCCAAAGCATGCGGCAGTTGCCGACACGGTCGAAGCGCTCAAGCGGTTGGGTTTGCAGCGAGCGACCGGTTTCGTGAACGCGGTGTTGCGAAAGATGGCGAGCCTCGAGGCGCCGCCGCTGCCACCCGCCCAGCCGCGCGATGAACACCTGGCGATTTTACACAGCCACCCCCTGTGGTTGGTGCAGCGGTGGACGCGGCAGTTTGGCCCCGAGCGCGCAGAGGCGATGCTCGCCGCCGATAACCTGGCTCCGTCGGTGGTGGTGCGCGTCAACACCGCGCGCACGACGCGCGACGCTTTGCTGAAAGAGCTGACCGAGGTCGGCATTGTCGCCAGGCCGACGACGATGTCGGCAGACGGAATCGTGTTCGATGGTGTTGGGCGCGTAGAAGATGTGTTCGGGTACGCCGAAGGCCTGTGGCAGGTGCAGGATGAAGCGGCGCAGTTGGTCGGCTTGTACGCGGCGGTTCCAGCAGAAGCCCGTGTGCTGGACGCCTGCGCTGCGCCGGGTGGCAAAGCGTGTCACCTCGCCCAGCGCAACACGGTGGTCGCGATCGATTTACATGCGAACAAGCTGCACAAAATAACCGCAGAAGCGAAGCGGCTGGGCTTGCAGGAAAGGCTGAAGACGCGCGCGCTTGACGCGAGCAAACCGCTTCCCGAAGGACTGGGAGACTTCGACGCGGTGTTGATCGACGCCCCCTGCTCTGGGCTCGGCACGCTCAGGCGCCACCCTGAGCTTCGCTACCGGCGACAGGAAGTGGACTTGCCGGATCTCCATCGCCTGCAGCGCGCGATCCTCGAGAGCTGCCAGAACGCGGTCGCTGCGGGAGGACTGCTGACCTACGCCGTCTGCAGCACCGACCCATCGGAAGGGCAGGACCAAGTCGAGATGTTCCTGCGCAGCCACCCAGACTTCACCGCCGAACCCCCTCCGGCGTCCGCGGGAGCCTTTCCCAACGTCCAGGGCTATCTGCGAACGCTGCCCGGCCCCGAAGGCGCCGACGGGTTCTTCGCTGCCCGACTTCGCCGGATGTACTGACGCGATGTTCTTTGGCCTGATGTTGGTCGATGCCGCGCTCGCCGCCTGGGCGGTGGGCTTGATGCAGCAACCGCGCGCGCCGCGTTGGGTCAGCTTCGTTCTGGTCTGGCTCGGCCTCACCTTCGCTGTCAGCGTCGGCTTCGTCGTCTTCCTCAGCGACCGTGCGGACAACGCTGAAGCCCGGGCATGGGGGCTGATCGCGCCCGGCGGATCCGTCGCGGCCGCAGTCGCCCTGCTCGTCGCGACGGTGATTTCGCGGCGCAAGCAAGGCTGATTGTCAGAACCGTTCGACGTGGAAACGGCAGTAGAGCCTGTGTCTGGCCGGCAGCTATAAGCCGGCCAATGCTCATTCCGCTCCTTCTCGTTCTCGCCGCGGCGCCCACGTCCGCCAAGGCCCGCCCCTACACTGTTCACGATCAGGTGACCCTGCGCCGGTTGATGGGCTTCGTCGTCTCGCCCGACGGAAGCCACCTCGTGCTCACGGTGCGCGCGACCGACTACGAAGCGAACAAAGGAGGAATCGATCTCTGGCGCGTTCGCCGCGACGGCACCGAGCTTCGCCAGCTCACCTCGCACCCCGCCCCCGACACCGACCCCGCCTTCGCGCCCGATGGCAAGAGCGTCTACTTTCTGTCTGCCCGTGGTGAGACCACCCAGGTCTTCAACCTTTCCCTCGAAGGAGGTGAACCGACCGCGGTGACGAAGGTCGCGATCGACGTGAACGCGTTCATTCTTTCGCCTGAAGGTAAGGCGATTGCCTTCGCGGCCGACGTGTTCCCCGATTGCAAAGAAGCCGACACGCTCGCGTGCACCGAAAAGCGACTGGCCGAGCAGGCGAAGAAGAAGTCCACCGGGAAAATCTACGACCAGCTGATGTTCCGCCATTGGGACACCTGGAAAGATGGCCGTCGCAGCCACATCTTCGTGCAGCCGGTGGCGGGTGGGCCTGCAAAGGACCTGATGCCGAAGCTCGCCGCCGACGCTCCGGTGAAGCCGTTTGGTGGCAGCGAGCAGTTCGCATTCAGCCGCGACGGAAAACAGCTCGTCTTCACCGCGCGCGATGTCGGCCGCGAAGAAGCGTGGAGCACGGATCTCGATTTGTTTTCCGTTCCCACCGACGGCAGCGCTGCTCCGAAGAAGCTCACCACCACCAATCGCGCGACCGACACCAATCCTTCGTTCAGCCCTGACGGGAAGACGCTTGCCTACCTCGCGATGGCGCGGGCCGGTTACGAGGCCGACAAGCTGACCATCATCCTGCGCAGCTGGCCCGACGGAAAAGAACGCCGTCTCACCGACGCGTGGGATCGCAGCCCCGATTCAATCCAGTGGTCTGCTGACGGAAAGACCATCTACGTCAACGCGTGGGACGTCGGGCAGCTTTCTCTGTTTGCCATCGACGTCGCCAGCGCGAAGGTCACCAACCTGGTGGGAACAGGGCACGTCACTTCACTGACCGCGAGCGGTTCGCAGATTTTCTATGCGCAAGATTCGCTCAGCGGCCCGTCAGACCTCTATTTGCTCGAGGGAAAGCCGACCCAGCTGACCCACCTCAACGAAGAAGCGATGAAAGGCGTGAAGCTCGGAGACTACGAGCAGTTCTCATTTCCCGGCTGGAATGGCGACAAGGTCCACGGCTACGTGGTGAAACCGGCCGACTTCGACGCGAAGAAGAAATACCCGATCGCGTTCCTCATTCACGGTGGGCCCCAGGGCAGCTTCGGTAACGCCTGGCACTACCGCTGGAATCCGCAGGTCTACGCGGGCAAGGGCTACGTCGCAGTGATGATCGATTTCCACGGCTCGATTGGTTACGGCCAGGCCTTCACCGACGCGATTCGCTCAGACTGGGGTGGCAAGCCGCTGGAAGATTTGCAGAAGGGGCTGGGCGCTGCCCTCGAAAAGTATCCGTTTCTGGACAAGACGCGCGCGTGCGCACTGGGCGCCTCGTACGGCGGGTTCATGGTCAACTGGATGGCGGGCGTATGGAATGAGCCGTGGAAGTGCTTTGTCAGCCACGACGGAAACCTCGACGAGAGGTTCGCCTACTACGCGACCGAAGAGCTCTGGTTTCCCGAGTGGGAACACGGTGGGACTCCTTGGGAACAGCCTTTGGGGTTCGCCAAGCACAACCCCATCGACCACGTCGCGAAGTGGAAGGTGCCGACGCTGGTGGTTCACGGGGGCAAGGACTACCGCGTCGTCGACACCGAAGGCCTTTCGACCTTCACCGCGTTGCAGCGGCGAGGAATTCCATCGAAACTCCTCTATTTCCCCGACGAGAACCACTGGGTGCTCAAGCCGCAGAACTCGGTGCTCTGGCACGACACCGTTCTTGGGTGGATGGACCAGTGGACCGCTAAGAAATAGCTTTCGCGGCGCGGGGTGAAGCTGTTGGGGGATTTGGCAAGGCTTGTTGAACGTTACTCGCGAACCGGTACTTCGATGGTCAGCCCATCGAACGCGACTTCACAGGGCCCCGCGTATTCCTGCTTTGCCTGCTCGAGCAACGGCTTGAAGTCGATGTCGTGGCGCGCGCTCACGGGCATCGTCGAGATGAACAACTGGCCGGAACAGCGCTATCAGATCAAGTCACGGGTCCAGTTTCCGGAGATGCGCCGCATCTTCTTTGCGAACGAGACGTTTGCGCTCCATGGCGAAGGCGACTTCACCGGCACGTTCCACTATTTCAGGGGTGGCCGCGAGTTGAAGGGCGACTTCAAGAGCGGGCTCGCCGGCGTCGACGATTACCGCTTCCCGAATCTCGAAGGCTCGTTGATCTGGCTGCCGCGCCGCATGGACGTGACGCGGGCGACGTCGGATTTCTCGACCGGCACGATGCTGTACCGCTTCGAGATGACGCAGCTGGGCCAGATCGGCATCCGCCCGCACGCGAAGTTCGACGTCGACTACACCGATGTCGATCTGTCGGTGTTCGCGGATGCCTTCGAGATGCGCGCGCTGCAGCTGGCCGGAAGCGC
>JANOHG010000765.1:0-1472 GCA_031406375.1 Archangiaceae bacterium
GAGCAAACATTTGTTCGACCTTGCCGTTGTCGACCTCGTGGTGAAGAAGGAAAAAGAAGTTCTCGAGGTCTGAAGTTGGCCCGCGCGTTGGTCGCCGAGCCGTCGCTGCCCATCAGTGCTGCGCTGAGGAAATTTCTCGAGAGCGCGCGGCACGATGTCATTGCCGCGCACTCGGTTGCTGAAGCGGTCGAGCTGATGGGTTTTGAGAATGTGCCCGACGTGGTGTTCGCTTCGGCGTCAGGAACCTTCGACGGCGAGTCGCTGTGCGCGCGAATCAAAGGGATGAAGCCGATGTGTCCGGTGGTGCTGGTCTACCCGCCGGAAGAAGACCACCCCGAGGATCGTTCGGCGAATGTCGGCGCCGACGCGTTCTTGCTTGGCCCCTTAAAACGCGGGGCAGTGGTGGCGATGGCCCAGCTGGTGCTGCGAAACGCCGGGCTGAAGTCCGAGCTGATGAAAGCAGGAGACCAGGCGAAGTCGCGCGAAGCAAAGCTGCTCGAGGTGCCACATCGGCTCACGGCGCAAGTGGCCGAGCTGAAAGGCCGCGAAGAGCCAATGAAGTCGCGAATTCAAACACTCGAAGCTGAGGCCCTTGCGCTGCACGCTGAAGTGGGCAAGCTGAAAGACCTGCTCAGGCAAGGTAGGGGGGCTTCGGGAGGAGAGGTGGGGTTCCTCAAGCGGTTCCTGCCGCTCGAGGTGAAGCGAAGCCGGCGCTACCAGTATCCCGTGGCGGTGGTGTTGGTCGGGCTGGACAACTTGCCTGAACGGCTTGCCGGGTCGGATTCGCCCGAGAATCAAGGGGCGATGATTCGCGCGGCGGCCGTCTTGGCGATTCACAAAGCGATCCGTGACATCGATCTCACCGTGCCGTTTGGCGACGACAGGTACCTCGTGCTGTTGCCGCACACCCCACGTGAAGGAGCGATGACGGTGGCGTCGCGCCTTCAGGCCGAGCTGTCGAAGCTTGAAGTCTTCGATGGAGGCACTGCGTCTGCAGGAGTGGCCTCTTACGAGCCGAAGTCTTGGACCAAGGAACACGTCAGCTTTGGCGGTCTGATGCGCGAGGCGACCGCGGCGCTGCTTACTGCGCAGCGCAATGGTGGGGGCTACGTGCAGGCCGGTGCCAAGCCCGACAAGCCGAAGCGAGATCGGATTTCGATCGGCTGAGTCAAGCCCGGGTCAGCTACAGGGCGACCTTGGTGTCGCTGGCCGCTTCGACACACTGCGAGATCCAGGCAAAGAGCTCGACGCCTTTGGCCTTGTCGTCCATCCACCGCGACGTCGTTGGCTCGAAGTCGAAGTGAATTCCGGCGCCGTTGCCCGCGACCCACAGCTGGCGCACGGCGCGCTGGGTATTCACCACCACCTTCTGTCCCGACTTGTTGCCGGTGATGGTGACCATGTCGCCCGTGCTGTCGGCGTCGAGCGCGTCAGGGTCAACCGCGTCGAGGCCCTTGATCAACCGCTTGAAC
>JANOHG010000790.1:0-5336 GCA_031406375.1 Archangiaceae bacterium
AGCGCGCGCTGCTCAGGGTGACCGACCAACTGGGTCAACATCGCATTGAGCTCTTTTGACGTCGGCTCGACGTTCTTCTCGCTCTTCACCTTCACTCCGAAAACGCTCGCGAGCGACTGAAACATCGCGACCTTGTCTTCATCAGGAGGAGCGTGGAAGCGATTGACGGTCGGCAAACCCTTCAGCCGGAACCACTTCCCGACCGCTTCGTTCGCCGCCAGCATGCACTCTTCGACCAGCCGGTGACTTTCGAGCCGTTCACGACGCACCATTCGCAACGGCTGACCATCGGGAGCCAGCTCGATTTTCGATTCGGGAATATCGAAGTCGATCGCTCCGCGTTTGAGCCGCATCCCAGTCAATGTTTTGGCCAGCGTATTGGCGCGAACGAACAGATCCTTCAGCTCGGTTCGGCCAGGGACATCTTCACCTACGAGCACTGCGTGAACTTCTTCATAGGTGCAACGCGCGCGGCTCTTCATCACCGCGGGGTAGACCTGGGTGACACCGGTTTCACCGTTCTTGTCGATCAGCATGTCTGCGACCATGCAAAGCCTATCTTCAGCAGGCTTGAGCGAACAGATTCCGTTCGACAGCCGTTCAGGCAGCATCGGCAACACCCGGCCCAGCAGGTACACACTGGTCGCGCGCCGCAAACCTTCCTCATCCAGTGGGCTGCCTTCCCTGACGTAATGCGAGACATCGGCGATCGCCACCACCAACCGCCAGCCCTCGGGCCGATTTTCGACGAAGATCGCATCATCGAAGTCGCGCGCGTCTTCGCCATCAATCGTCACCAGCGGCATCGACCGAAGGTCTTTGCGCCCTTCTGCGGCAGCCTCGGCGGCGCTGACGACCAGCGGAATCCGATCTGCCTCGTCCATCACTTCAGGTGGAAACTCATCGTGGAAGCCTTTGGCGTACGCGAGCGCCAACACCTCGACCGAACGATCTCCGGGTCGACCCAGCGAACCCGCGACTTCACCCGTCAGTTGGGTGCGCTCTCGCAACAACTGGGCGCCGATTCCCAGCCGTACCTTCACCGCGTCTCCAGGGCGAGCGATCTGCGTCTTGGGGACCTTGATCGCCCCCAGCGATCCATCGCTCGGAGTCACCCAGGCTTCACTGCCGCGCTCGTCATAGGTGCCGACGACCATCTGCCGCAGCCGCTGATGCACCTTGAGAATCCGGCCGATGTTGCGGCCGTTGCGCCCTACTGAGACTTCCACTTCGACCCGATCTCCGTCGATCGCGCGCTTCGCTTCCTCGGGCGGCAAGAAGACGTTGTCGCCGATTGCGTTCGTCGGATGCACGAAACCGAATCCATCAGGGTGCACATGAAGCGTTCCGACGATCGACGGGGGACCACTTTTTCGGGTCGGCGGAAGGGGTACTGCCTGGAACTTCTGCGAACGCTCGTTCTTCTTGGCCGGAACAGGCGCGGGGCCGTTCAACCGGAACTGCTTTCCTTCTTTCTCGATTTCACCTTCTTGAATCATGCGCGCGAGTACGCGCTTGAGTACCGACTGCTGACCTGCCGGAAGAGAAAGGGCCCTCAACAATTCCTTGAGCCCAAGCTGACGCCCCGCAGCGGCAAGCGCTTCGCGGACCTGCGCACTTTCGATTTTCACTTGAAGTAAACCGTCGCCCCGACACCAGGCGTGAAGAAGAAGATCCCGACCGTTTCGGATTTGAAACCGATCGGCAATGCGATGAGCCCTTTGATGTTCATCGAGAAAGACCTCGAGAAAAGTTACTCGCCGCCGCCACCCACACTCGTCAGCCGCGCGAACTCATCGCCTCTGTCCGTGGGTGGCTTACCAAATCCAATCTGGCCCGACGGAACGCGCTTGTTGGCGGGTGCCGCAATCGAAAACGTGAGCGGCCGAAACCGGCTCCAGAATCTCGGAGCCGATTCCCTGCGCAAACCCTACCGTTGCGGCGCACACCGACAAGAGCGCCCACCGAATCACGGCATTTCCCCCGGTTTCACGATGACAGTGAGCTTGTAGCTCTTGTGCACCTGAGTCGGGTTGAATGCCTTGGCGAGGAAGAAGTCGACCTCGTGAACTCCGGGATTGCGCGGCGTGAAGAAGAACTCACGCATTGGCGACCCACCTGGCTTGATCTCGAAGTTGGCTTCTCGCAACGAGACCCGCTTGGCCAGTGTCGGCTCGACCGCCCAGGTGTACCCAGCGCGCTCTGGCAACCGCACCGAGAGCCCACTGTTGAGCTTCACCTCGATGTTGCCCCGTTCACCACGGGCATCGACCGCCTTGAGCTCCATTCCGTCCCTCATTACTGGACGAACATCGAGCGGACGCGGCTCGCACGTCTCGACCTGCACGCTGCCACCCCAACCCGAGGTCTTTTCGACCACTCCGGTGACGTACATCGTGCCGCCCACGTGCTTCTTGATCCCCTTGGCGTTCTTGCCATGCAACAGGAAGCTGACCTGTTGACGGGTCCCGCCATTGGAGACGACGAGGAAGTAGTCTTCGCCCGTCATCTCGAGCGTGCCGCGCATCGATGCGAAGCCCTTCATTCCCGCGCCCATGCCTGCGTTGCAGACCTGTTCGGTCTCACCAGGCGAGAGGTACTTGAGCTTGGTTTCGGGCTCAGCGGCGACCTCAGTCACCTCGACTTCGGGCTTTTTCGCTGAGTACTTCCGCACTTCGACGATTCCGCCGTGGTTGTTGGTGCGCCGAATGAGGCCGTTCACCGAAACCTTGTGGTCGACGTAGGCCGGAAGAACTTCTTGATCGGGCCCTTGAAGCAGAAAGAACAGCTCGCGCTTGTCGCGGCCGATCACCTCAAGGTACGGGAACCCGAGGTGCACGAACATGCGCCCCTTCAGCGACCCTTCGCCTTGAACGCCTCGGCCGGTGCCGACCGACAGCACCTGCTCCATCTCGCGCTTCGTCAACTGTTCGATCGGAGGCAACAACTTCGATGCCCGTGGCAACGGCTTGTCTGGCAATGGCCCGAGGAAGACACCATCGCGCCGCGGTGCAGAAATCGCGGGCTCTGGTACCTTCTTTAGATCGGTAGCCTTTCCCTTCGCGTCGAGCTTGAGGGGTTTGGTGTCGGGCTTTCCCTTGTCGGTCTTCAAGAGTGCAGCTTTCGCCACAGCCTTATCTGGCTTGGGAGCCTTGAGCGGCTTGGGCGCTTTGGGCGCCTTCGCAGGTTTGACCGCTGGGCTGACCTTGACCTTCGCCGTCTTCGGCGTCTTGGTGGTCTTGGTCTTTGCGGGCTTCGGCTTCTTCGGGGACTTCGTGGCCTTCTTCGTCTTCGCCAACGCGTCTCCTCTTTTCTGTAAAGAGAGGCGAGCCCCATACGACCGTTTTCAGCCCATGTCAATCGACTTGCCTGAGTGATTCGGGCAACTTCCGCTGCATGGGTTTATTGGCAGTCGAAAATGCGCTCGAAGTCATCCTCAAAGGCTTGGTTCCATTGGAAGAAGAAGTCGCCGCCATCGATGAGTCGCTTGGGCGGACGGTCGCAAAAAACATCTTCGCTGCGCGCACTTTGCCACCCTGGGACAACTCGGCAATGGATGGTTACGCCTTTCGAAGCACCGACACCATCGCTTCCGGCGCGAGGCTCAAGGTCGTTGATCGGGTGTTTGCTGGAGACCGTCCGACCCGCATCATCGAGCAGGGTGAGTGCGCCCGAATCATGACGGGCGCGCCACTTCCACCGGGCTGCGACGCGGTGTTGATGCAGGAACGCACCCAAACCGATGGCGAATGGGTCGAGCTGCTCGATTCGGTCGCCCGCGGTGCCGCAGTTCGGCTCGCGGGCGAGGACACCCGGCAAGGTGGGCTGTTGTTGGCGGCGGGAACCGCGATAGGAATTGCAGAAGCCGGCCTGTTGTGGTCGCAGGGGATGACGCAGGTGGGGGTGCGGCGTCGGCCGCGGGTCGCCATCGCGGCGACCGGAGACGAGTTGTGCCCCATCGGCGAGGATCCGGGTGACCGGATCTTCGACACCAATTCTCCATCGATCGCGGCCGCGGTGCGTCGCGCCGGAGCGGTGCCCACCCTGCTCGGCCTCGCGCGTGATCGGATGGAAGACGTGAAAGCGCTCTTCGCCAAGGGCTTGGGCTTCGATGTCTTGATCACCAGTGCGGGTGCCTCGGTCGGAGAGCGCGACTTTGCGAAGGAGGCGCTCGAGGCGATCGGAGTGCAGATGGATTTCTGGAAGGTGGCGATGCGACCGGGAAAACCGCTGGCAGTGGGGCGGTGTGGCGCGACGCGCGTCTTTGGGCTGCCTGGTAACCCGACCTCTTCGTTGGTGAGTTTTGAGCTTTTCGTGCGACCCGCCTTGCGCGCGCTGCAAGGGCTTGAGGCAGGTCCCTTTCAATTGGGGGGACGAATCGCGGTGTCGCTGAAGAAGCCCGCCGGGCTGCGGCATTTCGTCCGCGCGACGGTTGAGTTGCGCGAAGGCGAACTGTGGGCGACCCCCTTGGCCAGCCAAAGCTCAGGGGCACTGACTTCAGCGGCCTCAGCAACGCATCTGATCTCGGTGCCACCCGAGGTCACCCAGCTGGAAGAAGGGAATCGAATCGTACTGATTCCGGTGAGTTGGTGCCCAGATCGGGGCTTGTGAAACCTTTGTTCAACTTGCGCATATATCCGAGGACTCGTAAGCAAACCCCGAGGGCTCTATCGCGATGAACGACACCAGCATGCTGCCTACGCGCAAGCCGTCTGCCTGGCTCGAACGGTATGCAGAATCCGACCTTCCGACTGCGAGAGGAACCTTCCGGATCATCGTCTTTCGCGACAAGCGCAACGATCGTGAGCACGTCGCCATGGTGCGAGGAGATGTTGCGAGCCACGACGGCGTGCCGGTGCGCATTCACTCAGAGTGCATCACCAGCGAAGTGTTCGGCAGCCTCAAGTGTGACTGCCGATCGCAGCTGGATCGCGCGCTCGACTTCGTGGCTCAACACCCGCGTGGCGTTCTGATCTACCTGCGTCAGGAAGGGCGCGGCATCGGGCTGGGCAACAAGATCAAGGCCTACGCGCTGCAAGAGCAGGGGTTCGACACGGTCGAAGCCAACCTGAAGCTCGGGTTCCCGGATGATGTGCGTCGGTACGACATCGCGTCCGAGATTTTGCGCAGCCTCGGCGTGAAGTCCGTCGACCTCATCACCAACAACCCGCTGAAGATCGCAGGGCTTATCGACGAAGGAATTCCGGTGCTGCGACGGATTCCGTCACGCACCTTGTCGACTCCACTGAACGTCGAGTACCTGAAGACGAAACGAGATCGATCCGGTCACCAGCTCGACCTCGAGCCTGAACCAGAGCTCGAAGCCAAGGCGGCAA
>JANOHG010000834.1:0-1419 GCA_031406375.1 Archangiaceae bacterium
GAGCTCTTCAGCCGCGAAGTGATCAGTCTGGCGAGGTGAGGCGCCTTCTCGACCGCGGCGCTGATGAAGGGGAACAGCTTGCGCAGCAGTGAATGATCATGCCACGTGTCCAGCGGGTTGCCGTAGCTGCCACACAGCAGCACCAGCCCCGCGACCCTTAAGGAATGGCGGCGGTGGAACTCAAGCGCGACCTGCACGCCCATCGAATGGCCGAAGAGAACCGCCTGCTCGAGGCCGGCGTGATCCATCAGCTTGAGCAAGTCGTCGCAGCTGAACTCGATTCCGATCAGCGATTGATCGGTGGGAACGCCCGAGAAACCGTGGCCGCGATAGTGCCAGCGCAGTACCCGGCGGTTCTCGCGCAGGGAAGGAAGTAGGTATTTCCACACGAAGCCGTCACAGCCGAGGCCATCGCACAACACGGCCGAAGGCTCGCCGTCGCCTTGAACCTGAAACCACAGATCCGCGCCCGAATCGGTAGGCAGAACGTCTTGTCGGAAGTAGCTCACGACACCGGCACCTCGACCTCGTCTTTCTCATCGTCGAGCCCGGGGCGATTGAGCGCGTACTTCGCGATCTTCAAGATCAGGTTTGACCGGCTGATGCCGAGCTCACGCGAGAGCTTGCTCTTGTTGAAGCGCGTGCGCGTCAGGCCTTGGCTTATCATCTCGCGCTCGAGCGCCTCGATGGCGTCGTTGAGCTTGCCAGCCAGCGCCATCGGGGTTCGGCTGGCAGACATCGGCAAGCCATTGACCGGAGCGACCGCGTCTTTGATCCGGCTCGAAATCAGGTCTCCGGGAATCACGTCGAGCTCGCTTCCGAGCACCAGCAGTCGTTCGATCTCGTTCTCGAGTTCACGGATGTTGCCCGGCCAGTGATAGCCGCTGAGGATCGCGACCGCGTCGGGTGCCAGGCCACGCGCCCGCTGACCTTCGCGGTGGTGTTTCCGAAAGAAGTGATCAATCAAAATCGGCAGATCGTCTTTGCGATCGCGCAGCGGAGGAACCTGAATCCGGATCACGTTGATCCGGTAGTACAGGTCCTCGCGGAACTCGCCTTTCTTCACCATCTCGGTGAGGTTTTTGTGGGTCGCCGCGATCACCCGCACGTCCACTTCTTTGAGCGTGGTGCCTCCGACCGGAATGAAGGCGCCCTCTTGCAGCACGCGCAGCAGCTTCACTTGCAGGGAAGGGGACATGTCGCCCACTTCGTCGAGGAAGAAGGTGCCCTTGTCGGCGACCTCGAACAGGCCCTTCTTGTCGCGCAGCGCCCCGGTGAAGCTGCCCTTGGTGTGGCCGAAGAGGGCGCTTTCGAGCAGGTTGTCATTGAACGCCGAGCAATTCTGCACGACGAACGGTTTGTCTTTCCGGGGCCCGTTGTAGTGAATCGCGCGGGCGACCAGTTCCTTTCCGGTACCCG
>JANOHG010000846.1:0-7986 GCA_031406375.1 Archangiaceae bacterium
GAACGTGGGCTGACGTGACTCCCTCGGCGGCATCGGGCTACGCGGCGGGGATGTTCGGCCCGCAGACGATGATGAATGACGCTGCGCGGCCCAGCGATTTCTACTTCACGTCCAGCACCTCGGGCGTCTTCAAGAGCACCGACTTCGGAGCCACCTGGTCGAAGATCTCGAGCACCTTGCTCATCTACGGCTGCGCAGCAGATCCGAACCCGAACCGAAATCCCGCCACTCCCCTCACCCTCTGGTGCTGCGGGGGCTACGGCACGGGCGTCGCGCGCAGCACCGACAGCGGAGTGACCTGGACCAAGTACAAGACAGACAACTTCAACACCGGCGCGGACAACGGCTTCGCCAATGACCCATACGCGATCGATGTCGACCCATACGACAGCGCGCACCTGCTCGCCGGGTTCCATGGGAACTCAGGGTTGTCCGAGTCGACCAACGGCGGCACCACCTGGACCACCATCACCTCGGTCGACGGCACCTACGGTTCATCGAACTATCCATTCTTCATCGACACCGGCGTCGCGGCCACCACGAGAGGCAACTGGTTGATCATGTCGCAATGGGGCGGAAACGGGGGCATCGCGCGCACCACGAACGCGGGCCAGTCGTGGACCCTCACCAACTCCCTGCAGCACGGGCACGGCAACGCGCAGATCTTCCAGGCTGGAGCGGGCGTCGTCTACGCCGGCGGCCTATCGGGTTCCGCGGGGCACGGCGTCTACCGCAGCGCCGACTTCGGAATGACGTGGGTCCGAGTCAACGACGGCACCGCGCAGAACGGCGTGTTTGGAACCTCGAAGTTCATCTACGCCGACAATGGCTGGGCGAGCGCAAGCGGGCAGAACCAGATGCCCCAGCGCGCACCGCGAGCGACTGGAACTCTCGGCACCTGGGCCACCTATGTCACCAACCCGCCGATGGCAAACGGCTCGGGGCACGCATCGGTCAGCTACAACGCGACCGCCGGCAAGAGCGTCATCGTCATCGGCGCGTGGACTGCAGGCATCTGGCGATACATCGAACCCTGATTCCAATACCGAGGTACGAGCACAGTTTCGCCGAAGCCAATGCCGCCAAGCTCTGAGCTGCAACCAATTCAAGGGCTCCCGCTGTTGGCCCGATGCGCGATCAGCTGTTCCACGGCAAACCGCGCCGCAGAAGTTCCGGGGAACTGGCGCGCCACCGCTTCGTAGAGCCGAATCGCTTCGACGGGCGCCCCGAGTCGTTCGGAACAAAGGCGGGCGAGCACAATCATCGCGCGCGGCTCGCTGAGGTTCGCCGTCAGCACTCTCAGCAGATTGGCAGCGGCAAGAAAATCGCCGGCACCCGCGAGCCACTGCGCGAGCGTGACGGCAGCCGCGGGTTGGAGCTTCGACGCGAGAATCGCGCCTGACCGGTACCCCGCGATTGCCTCGTCGCGCGCTCCGCGGTCGATCGCAGATGTTTCCAAACCTTCTTCGAGCTCGATCGCCTCGAACTTTCTTGCGCGCTCGCGCTCGTCGGCATCAACATCACGCACCGGCGGCAGGCAGTGTCCGGTCGGCGGTGCAGTCACCCGTGCAACGAGATCATCCTCGATGCTTCGGTGCCCGAGTTCTCCCGCGCGCGTGAAGACCAACACACCCGCGAAGCCTCCAAGCGCCCCCAACGCTGCGAAGGAGACCAGCCGTGGCACCCACGACTCGAACAGATGCTCGCGCATCTGCAGATCCTCGAACTCTCGGTTGATCGGCGGCAGCTGCGACTCGAACAGCTCGAGCGCGACCACGATCAATACCGCCACCTGCAGCGGCCGCAGATCCGCACCGAGCTGTCGCAACAGTCGCCCCATCCGCCATGGCCACGGAATCAGCGCTCCAGTTCCTTCCACGCTCGCAATCGCCAACGCAGGAGGCACTGCAATCACGGCGGCCAACCCGAAAATCCACGGCCAGGGCGAATCGAGCGGTCGCGCAACCAACCCCAACCGCGTCCAACCCATCGCGGCAAGGCCTAACGCTGCGGTGGCGCAAACAAACCGCGGCAGCGGGCCTGTCACCACAATCCGCAGATCTTCCCAACCCGGCGGGCTGAATGAATCGAGCCCCAACGCGGCACGCCTCGCCAGGTTGAGCACCCACGCGGCGGCCCCTACCCAACCGATGATCCAAAGCGCCTTGCCATAGGTGAAGCAAAAGTGCGCGGCCGCCGAAACCACGAAATTCTGCAAAACGATACGTGGAGAAGCCAGCTCGCGAAGCACCGAAGGCCAGGCGCTCCGAAATGGATAGACTTCGGCCCGCGGCACCTGGTGGTAAGTCACGAGGGTTCCACAGCTCGCGCACACGACCACGCGATTCTCAGTCAACGCCGCGCATTCGACGCAGAGTTCGAGGGAACACCGCGAGCAATGCCAGCCGGCCACGGCGGTGGGGTGGGTGGTGCAGCAGATCACGTCGACCTCGGCCGGTAACTTCCACCCGACAGGTTCGGTGTTTCAGTGAGCGCCGGCGTAGGTCGGCTCGTGAATGAGCACCTGCGCCTTCAGCGGAGGATCATCAATTTCCTCGGCGTTGAGCACGATGAATTTGTAATCGAACGTGCGCGCATTCGGCTTCACACCGAGATCGACCTTCTTCTTCTGTTCTGCCTGGCGGGCCTTTAGATCCGCCACCGTCTGCTGCATCAGCTGCTTTCCCTTTGGATCCGTGGTCGCCTTCACGCGAGGCTCGAACTCGGCGAGCCGCAGGTCGAGCGAGGTGAGCAGCTCTTTCTCGCGCGCCACTTCGGCGAGGTCGACGAACGGCCCCTTTCCATCGAGCTTCACCTCGAGCTGCGCGATCGCTTGGCCGCGCGCTCCGGGGTTGAGAATCCACGCGCCATCGGCTCTCTGCGCGGGGACCATTCCCCGTGAGTCACTGGAAGTGATGATGAAGTCGACGTCGTTCCTGAAGGTGCTCGACAGCTGAAGCGCGTCGGCCTGGCGCACTGCAGCAAGCACCAACACCAGGTCGGTTTTCCCCTTGAGTTTGGCGAGCTCAGTCTTGACCGCGGGCACGACGTCGACCGCGGTCGTGTTCGGCGGCGTGCCCACCGACAACCCTGGCTGAGACACCCCGATGAAACCAACCCGCACCCCGCTGACCGCAATCACCGTCGACCCCTCGAAAATCGGCTTCCCGTTCTCGAGCAGATTTGCCGAAAGGATGCTGACCCCGCTCTTCGCGGCGGCCTGCTTGAGCCAGGTCGCTCCGAAGTTGAGATCCTTCGCGCCAGCGGCCATCACTTTCGTGCCGAGCTTGCCCATCGTCTCGAGGATGAACTTCGCGCGCGGCAGGGTGGCTTCGTCTTGCGGGCCCTCGAACGCAAACAGGGCATTGCCCGAATCGAAAACGAGCGTCGCCCCCGCTTTCTGCAGGCGATCCAGCGCAGTTTTTCGTCTGGGCAGACCGCCCGTGGGGTTCATCCGTCAACCACACGGAGCCACCTGCGCTCCATTGTCACCGGTAAACAGCAAGGTAATCTTCTTCGGTGCCGGCGCCGCGATCGCCGCCAACGACAGCCCAAGCACTGCGGCGAGCGTCACCCGATTCACTTCGAACCTTTCTTGGGCTCACCCTTCTTTGGATCCTTCATTTCCTTGCTCAGCTCGACCAACCGCGTCTTGGCGGTCTTTGCCGCATCGGACTTCGGAAACTGCTTCACCAGCTCATCGAGCGCCAGCTTCGCTTCAGAGTTGAGCTTCAGCTTCTTGAAACACTCGCTGCTGCGCAGGTACGCGCTCGGAGCGACCTTCGACTTCGCGAAATCGCTGATCACCTTGCCGTACTCATAGAGCGCCTCGCGGCAGCGGTCTTCTTCCAGGTACGTCTCGCCGAGCGCGTAGTGCACCTCGCCCACCAATTCGTCCCGCGGCCACTTCTTGAGAAACTCGTTGTACAGCGCTCGCGCAAGCGGGGTCTCGCCACCCTTCTGCTTTTCGTTCGCCAGCTTGAGAAATTCCTTCGGCTCGTCCGGTCGCTTCAGGTCTTCAGCTTTCTTCTTCGCGTCGATCTGCTTGGCGGCGTCGACGTCGATCGCCTTCTTCGCCAGCTCTTCCCTCGCCGACTTCAGCTGAGTCTCGAGCTCGGTGACTTTGTATTGGTATGTCTCGACCATGCCGCGAAGGCCGGCGAGATCCTCGACTGTCTTCTGCAATTGGATCCCGATGTCGGCGTCGCTGCGACGCGCCGCCTTGTCCAGCCCCTCGAGCGCTGTTTGGACCTTGGCCACCGTCTCAGCCTGCTTGGCTTCGCTGGCTTTGATCGACTGTTCCAGACGCGTGGTGACGCCGTCCATCCTGTCGAGCCGTTGTTCAATCAACCGTCCGCGGTCGGCCGGGTAGAAGCACCCGGCCAACGTCATCATGGAAATCACTGGGAAAAGTCTGTTCATCGCTGCGGCATACTACCCGCAGCGCGCCACACTTCTTCCCATTTCTACCCGTTCATGATTTGCGACGGCGCCGGGCGTTGAGCGCGAGCAGCACCAGGCCGATCAGCGAGCCGAGGCCTTCAGTGCCTGCGCTGCAGCCACAACCTTTCTTGGTCGGAACAGGCTGTTCCGGCTGGTTCACATTGAGCACCCGTACGTCGACCCGAACTGGAATCGACTCGAGGTTTCCCGCCTTCACGGTCAGCTCGAAGGTGAGCGTCGTATCCTCGACCACCTGCGGAGCAATGAAGTGCAGGCTCGCCGTGGCCCACCCATCGAGCGCTGCGGTAGGGCCACTCACCTGCGTCCAACTGTAGATGATCGGATCCTGCTCGGCGTCGGTGCCGCTTCCAACCAGCGTCACTTCGCTGCCTTCGTTGACTTGAACCGGCGCGGGAGCAATCGCCACCGGCCGTTGGTTGACGTTGCGCACGAGCACGTGGTGCACCTGCGGAACCGACTTCGCTTTACCGTCAAAGCCAGTCACTTCGAAGGTCAGCTCGAGATCCGCTTCGACTTGTGGAGCAGTGAAGCCGTTAGAAGCGTTGAGCGTCACCATCATCCCGCCCGTCTGTTTCCACCTCAACGTAACCGCGTCGCCGTCGGGATCTGTCGCCGTCGCCACCAGGCTGACCTCGGTGCCTTCGTCGACCGCCTGGTCCGGGCCAAGCGCGACCTTCGGAACCCCATTGGTGCAGGTGTTGGGATCCGTTTCGACCGTGGGAAAGGGCTTGTCCGTCAGCCCAACGAAGTCGAGATCATCGAGCTCCCAGCCTTTGAGCGCAGCAGCGTCATCAGAGCCGATGCGGAACCGAAGCTTGACCTTCTTGTCCGCGTAGGTCGTGCCCAGGTTCACCGTCTGGGTGATGAACGCTGGGTGACCCGTGCTCTTGCCAACGAACGCTTTGCGCCCGCTCAGTGGGTTGTTTCCTTGGGTAAGCGTGCCGTTGTAGGCCGGCATCAGCGAAGCGGCGAGATCGACCCAGGTGAGGCCATCGTCGGTCGACAGCTCAATCACGCCGCCGTCGAAGTATTCGACCTGGCTGCCCTCGAATTCCCAGCGGTGCTTAAAGGTGACGACGAAGTTTCCCGTCGCGGCGACGTTGAGCGTGGGCGACGTCAGCCAGGTGTCAGCAGGCGAGCTCGGGTTCGGCCCGAACCAATGGTGCTCGGTGGCATTGGCCTCGTAGCGCCTCCAGTTGCTGCCGGTGTTGCCCATCGGATCCGAGGTCGAGGTCCAGCGCGAAACGGGTGCCTCGACGTCGTCCATCGTCGAACCGTTTGGCTTCGCATCGAAGTTCACCCGAAACGGGACAGTGGCATTCACTGCGCCGGCGACGGCGAACGAGGGATCATTGACCGCAATTCCAAACGAGACCCCCGAGCTCCCCATCACGCCTTTGAGCGCCACGTCGAGGGTCGCTGAGACGACTCCGAACGGCTGCGAGTTGGGGAAGGTCACCATGCCTCCATTCGAGAGGGTGATGCTCGGGGAAGATCCGGTGACGATCGCTTTGGTCGCCATCAGCGGCCCGGTGCCGACGTTCTTCACCGTGATTACCAGGCGGCCCGTCTCGTTGTTGTCGAGAATGCCATCGTTGTCACAGCTGCCGACCGAGTCGTCGAGCTTCACCGAGACGATCGCGAGATCGTTACCGGTGATGAAGCTCTCGATCGCCGGCTTGTTGTCCGGCGCGTCGCGGTTGGGAGCCACCGCCTTCATTCCCAAACCGCGCTTGGCAAACGCCGCCGAAAATAGCGCGAAGTCCTGGGCGTCTTGCGCTGCCGCAGCGGCGAGCACCGCGTCGCGCGCCTCGACGAAGGTCGGCATCAGCGGAGTAATCTTGTACGCCGCCACCAGGTACGCACGCATCCTTTCAAGCGATTGATCGAAGGTGAGCCGGGTCGTATCGCGAAGCAACGCTGCGTAACATTCCCACAACATCGTCGCCCACACTTCGCCGGTCGCGTGGACCTCTGCGTTGTTAGAACCGCTGAGCCCGTACGCGGTTGGAATGTTGGCAGGCAACGGAACCCCGTTCTGGATGTGCTTGAACGTCAGGCCGTTCTTCATCATGTCGGTCGAGTACGGAAGACGGCGAATCCCGAAATAGAAGCCGTTGGGATCCAGTCCGAAGGCGGTGTACGCCGCGAGCCCGTAGACACCGTTGAAGTTGGCGTTGGTCGCAATCGCGCTGTCGCCCTCTTTGACCACCATCATCAACGCATGGAAGTCGGCCCAGCCTTCACCCATGCCGACCCCTTGAGTGTTGCTGATGCCGTTTCCGTCGCCGATGAGGCGGTTGCTGATGTAGTGGCCCCACTCGTGCGCCACGATGGCGTTGTCGATGGTGCCGTCGCGATCGGTGACTGGAACCCGCGAGAGGGTGACGTTGACGGTATTGGCGGCGATCTCGGTCTTCAGCAGCTGGCCGCTGGCGCGGGAAATTGAGAGGGCGGGGATGGTGACCGGGGGCGTTGCAGTTCCCACCAGGTCGTTGGCGGCCGCGCCGGCGTTGTTGGCGATGATCACCCCCACGGCGCCATTGGCCTGCGCGTTCTGAGCCTTCTGCGTGAAAACACACCCGCCGCGATCGATGAACGCAATCTTGCCGACCACGCTGTTGGTGAACGGCGTCTGGCAACCGTCCGTCACCGAACCGCCCTGCCCTGCTGTGCTGCTGTCATTCACCAACACCAGATCGGCGGTGACGCTAAACGTCTGAGGTCCGAACGTGGCCGAGGCCGCGCCGTACAGCACCGGCATCTCGGCGTTGCGCTGCACCTTCGAGCCCCGGCCGCCGTCGAACAGGAACATCTGCATCACCGGCCGCGCGCCATCCGACGGCGTCGACATGTTGGCGTTGTTCTTCCCCGAGTAGTCCTGCGCCTCGGCGAGAATCGGGTCTGAACCGATTCCGCCGCGCCCGTAGTTGTCGACCTGAGCGTTGCCCGCTTTCTCGTTGAAGCCTTTGTCGTAGTACCAGTCGTGAAAGAAGTTCACGCTGTAGAAGAGCTGAGTAATCGCGGCCATTCGCTGATCGGCAGACGCGTTGGGGCTCTGCGCCACATCGTAGACGCGGTCGAACGCCAGCGGGCCGCTGACGGTCGCGCTGAGGTCTCCGTTCGAGAATCCAGTCGGGGATGCGATGTCAGCGTACGCCGTCGCGTTGTTTCCTCGGGTCTCGGTCGCGGTCGGCAAGAGCCAAGCATCGTTGGTGCTGATCGGGCCGTTCTGAAGCGTAATCAGCGACGGCAGGACGAAGGGTGGGTTGTACTGATCGGGGATCCCCGTCGGATGCGGCGTCGGCCCATCGCCCTGCGGGCCGTCGGTGGGCAGGTGGTTCCCACTGGGATCCGCCCAAACCCGGTAGGAGAACATGTCGGAAACGGTGAGGTTCTTGCGGAACAGCACGCGCCCGTCTCGGGCCGAGATGACGTAGGAAAAGTAGTCGAACTCGGTCGTGTCAGCTTGGCTGACTTGAACCTCGACGTAAAAGCCCGGCTCGAGCCCCTCGACGAGAG
>JANOHG010000864.1:0-5669 GCA_031406375.1 Archangiaceae bacterium
GCGCCGCGCTCCTGGTGACGTTTTCGTCAAGCACGCGGTACAAATAGACATCCACGCGAGGATCCCCGCCCAAAAGCCAGCCCGGCACACAGAGCAACAAGGTGAGAGGTGGATAAGGAAAGCCAAACTGCAGTCGGCCATTCACGGACGTGCCGGGAGGGAAAAACGGAGTGTCGTCGCCGTAGGGGTTGGTGAGAGTAATTCCGAACGGATTGACGCCGTTCAACAATGCTTTGAGCGATTCAATCTCGATCGTGAAGGTATCGATATGCGGCGTCGGGGCGAGCTTGAGCACCAGTGCACCCATCCCAAAGTGCACCACGACGATCGCGGGGAACCACCAGCGCTGCAACGGTGATTTATCCGACAGGCCCGCCCCGACCAGTACGCCGACGATCGCAAGCCCCAGGTAGAAGCCATGCATGTCGGTCGCCGCACGAACGTTCGTCATCTCAACTGTCGGCGGGCTCACCGCGAGCAGGTACAGCTGCGCCATCAACCCGCCGGCCAGAACCAACTCGAGCAACCGAAAGCGGAACGAGACGCGCAACGACACCGCGACCAGCACCGCCACCCAAGCCGCGATGACAACCTTCAGCGAATCCGGGTGGTAGTGACCATGGCTCCACTGCAGCGCATAGCCCACAGCGATCGCCGCGACGACCAGCAGCAGGGTTGCCAGATCCGAGTGTACTTTCTTCTCGGTAGGGAGAATGTCGTCAGCCGCCACGCTGGCCCGCTGCGATTGCGATTACAGCCGCCGCAACGCAATCACGTCGCTCATTGCGGGTCAGGATTTGCGGCACGCGCGGCCTTGTAGTCAGGTGGAATACGTGGAGTCAACGATCGAACCTCTGTCCGGTCGATGCTCAGCGGAACTTCCGGTTCAACAGCTCAGCAGAAACTTCCGATCTTTCATTCGTCCCGTCGTCGAGGCTGTGGGCTTGTCTCCTCCCCACCTCAAACCAGGTCGGTCACCGTGGTCGTCTCGAACATCACCCGCAAGCCCTCTTTCGGGGCAGAGCTCAATCTGATCGACGGGAATGCCCGCCGCGCGCAGTCGCTGCTCGACCGGGTCTGTTCCCAGCGTTTGCGCGACAGCGACAATTACTTTTCCGCGCGCAGCCCCCATCCCGTTCAACCTACCCGAGTGGCGCTCACGAGCGCGTCGATGCTCTTCTTCGCGTCGCCAAACAACATTCGGCTGTTCTCGAGGAAGAAAAGCGGATTCTCTACCCCTGCGTAACCCGCAGCCATGCCGCGCTTGAGCACCACCACCTGCTTCGACTTCCACACTTCGAGCACCGGCATTCCGTAGATTGGGCTGCTTGGCTCGCTGAGTGCCGCAGGGTTGACGATGTCGTTCGCGCCGATCACCAGCACCACGTCGGTGTTGGGGAAGTCGGCGTTGATGTGCTCCATCTCGAGCACGATGTCGTACGGCACTCCGGCTTCAGCAAGCAGCACGTTCATGTGCCCCGGCAGCCGGCCCGCGACAGGATGAATCGCGAACCGCACCGTCACGCCTTGCTCGCGCAGATTCTTGGTGAGGTCATGAACGGCCGCCTGTGCGCGCGCGACCGCCATTCCGTAGCCGGGAACGATGACGACGCTGCGCGCGTTCTTGAGCTGCTCGGCAGCCTCATCGACTTTGAGCTCGCGCACTTCACCCGCCGGCGCGGTACCTGCGACGGCGCCGCCCCCATCTGCGGTGCCGAAGCCGCCAAACACCACGTTGAGAATCGAACGATTCATCGCGCGGCACATGATGATGCTCAAGATGGTGCCCGAAGCACCGACCAGCGCTCCGGTGACGATCAACAGGTCATTGGCGAGCATGAAGCCCGCCGCCGCCGCCGCCCAACCCGAGTAGCTGTTCAACAGCGAGACGACGACAGGCATGTCGGCGCCGCCGATCGCCATCACCAGGTGAACTCCGAGAATCGCCGCGAGCCCGGTCATTACCAACAAGTACGGAAGCCCACTGGTGCCTGACGCTTGCAGAAAAGGGTAGGCGAGCCCGGCGATCACCAGCGCAATCGCCGCGTTGAGCAGGTGCCGGCGTGGCAGCAACAGCGGTCTACCCGACAGGGTTCCGCGCAGCTTCCCCCACGCGACGATGGAACCGGTGAGGGTAATCGCGCCGACAGCGATTCCAATCCACACTTCTCCCATGTGGACGATTCGCGTCGCTTCGTCGTCGTGGATTCCCCCGCGTGGCGCGAGGTAGCTGCTGATGCCCACCATCACCGCAGCGAGGCCGACGAAGCTGTGAAGGATCGCGACCAGCTCGGGCATCCCCGTCATCTCGACGCGGCGCGCAAGCACGGCGCCAATTGAACCGCCGATCACCACCGCACCCGCGAGCATCGCCAGGCCCTGCTCGCGGCCCTCGAAGCCTCCCGCCAACCACGCCACGCCAGCCACGAGGACGGCAAGCGCCATTCCCACCATCCCGTATAGGTTTCCGCGCTGCGCTGTCTCCTGTTTCGAAAGACCGGCGAGCGAGCGGATGAAGAGAACGCCCGCCACGAGGTACGCAATCGTCATCATCCCGTCGAGGTTGGTCACGGGTGACCCTTCTGCGCAGGCGGACTCTCGCGATGAAACATTTTCAGCATTCGTTGGGTGACCAGAAAACCACCCGCGACGTTGATCGACGCGACCAGCACAGCGAGCGCGCCGAGAATGGACGCGGTGTCGAGCGTGGTGCCTATCTGCAGCATGCCTCCGACGACGATGATTCCCGAGATCGCGTTGGTCACGCTCATCAGCGGAGTGTGAAGAGACGGGCTTACGCTCCAGATGACCTGCCAGCCGACAAAGCAGGCGAGGATGAAGACCGTCGAGTGCTGCAGGAAATCACGCGGCGCAAACCGACCGAGCGCGAAGAGGATCGCAATCACGAACATTCCCCCCAGCGTGGCTCCCCACGCCCGGCGGGTTGGAGTCATGATCTGCAGCTGCTTTGGCTGGGCGTCCACCGGAGGCGGCTTCGGCTCGCGCGCAGGCGACGGCTCTTTGGGTGGCGGCAAAGCGAGCAACTCTCCGGCGTGGGCAAGCAGTGCGGGCCGCACCACGTCGCTGGTCAAATCAACCTTGAATTCCTTCCCCAGGCCCATCTCAACCAACAGATGAACGAGGTTGTTCGCGAAGAACTTGCTCGCAGTGCCCGCCATGCGGCTGGTGAGGTCGGTGTAACCTAAAATCTTCACTCCGTTGAAGTCGACGACCTCGCCTGGCTTGCACAGCTCGCAGTTGCCACCTTGCTCAGCCGCCATGTCGACGATGACGCTGCCGGGCTTGAACGCGGTGACGACGTCGCGCGGCAGCAGCGTGGGTGCGCGCGCACCGGGTACGAGCGCCGTCGTCACCACCACGTCGCACTCGGCCGCCTGACGTCGGAACAGCGCCATCTCGGCTTCGATGAACTCCTTGCTCATCACCTTCGCGTAGCCGCCGCCGCCTTCGCCGCTTTCTTTGACTTCGAGCGTGAGGAACTTCGCGCCGAGGCTTTCGACCTGCTCGCGGGCGGCGGCACGGGTATCGAACGCGCGAACTTCTGCACCCAGCGCCTTCGCTGCCGCAGCGGCTGCCAGTCCAGCCACCCCCGCCCCGATGATGAGCACCTTCGCCGGTGCGGTCGTACCTGCCGCGGTGACCTGCGCTCCGAACGGACTGCCGTACGCAGCGGCTGCTTCGACGATCGCCCGGTAGCCAGCCAGGTTCGCCATCGACGACAGCACGTCCATCTTCTGCGCCCGGCTGATGCGTGGAATCTTTTCCAACGCGAGCGCCGAGACTCTGCGCGCCTTCAGCGCCTCGAGCAGTCCGGGATTTCGCTCGGGTTGAATCAGGCAGGCGAGGAAACTGCCTTCGCGCAGCTGGGGCACTTCATCGAGGGCGGGGGCGCGCACTTTGAGAATGACCTCGCACTCGCCCATTGCGTCGCCCTTGCTGCCGACAGTCGCGCCCGCCGCGACATAGGCGGCGTCGGAATACCCCGCGCTGGCGCCTGCGCCCCGTTCGACGACCACTGTCACACCCGGTGACGTGAGCTTCTTCACCGATTCGGGAGTGGCGGCGACTCGACGTTCGCCAGGTGCTGTCTCTCGAGGAACTCCGATTCGAATGGCGGCCTCCGCGCGGGGTTAGAGTCTATTTACGCTCAACGCACCTTCTAGCCAGGAAAGTTCGCTTAGGGTTATGCACCGTCGGATGACCAGCCTCCCCAAAGTCTTCGCCAAGTTGTCGAGCCCTTCTTCGCTGCTGCCGCTGTGGAGCGTCCTTAAATCCGTTCCTGGTGGAGGCAGGGTGATGGGCAGGTTGATTGGCCAGATGGCGCCGTACACGTGGACAATCAAGCCCGAGGTCGAGGCGCTCGATGTTGGCTACGCGAAGGTGCGAATGCGCGATCGGCGGATGTTGCGCAACCACCTGAAGAGCGTGCACGCGATTGCGCTGATGAACCTGGGAGAGCTCACGACGGGCGTTGCAATGATGGTGTCGATGCCCGAAGGGGCCCGTGGGATTCCGGTTCACCTCGCGATGGACTACGTGAAGAAGGCGCGCGGGACGATTACCGGTGAATGCACCTGCGCGATGCCCAGCTCGATCGAACGAAAAGAATACGAGGTCAGCGCGCTGCTGAAGGACGAATCGGGAGACATTGTCGCGAAGGCTTGCGCGAGATGGCTCGTCGGGCCCTGACCGCCGCTACTAGCCAGCGGCGAGCTCGAGCTTGCCGCCGGGGCCCTCGGACAACCCGACAATTGCGTGCTCTCGACGGCGACCTTGCGCGTCGAACTCGATGAGACCCCTGGCCGACAGTTTTGCGACGACGATGAAGTGCTGCGTGGAGCTAAGGTGCGGCGCTCATGCGCCTTTTGATAGCCGTCTTGATGTTGCTCGCTGCGTGCGTTTCCACCCCAGAGCCCGTTGCATCGCCCTCGGCGGATCCTCAGCCGGCGGCGCCAACGAAGCAGCTCGCAGAAGCGCCGAACTTGCGCCTGCCCGACTGGGCGAAGCCGACATCGTACACGCTCGATCTTCGCGCAATCCCAGGAGAAGACGAGTTCGGCGGTCAGATGGCCATTGAGGTCGCGCTGACCAAAGCCACCGACGTTATCTGGCTGAACGCGACTGAACTCACCATCGAGAGTGCCGAGGTTCAGGTCGGCGCCGAAAAGCTGCTCGCGACGGGGCGGGTGGCCAACAAAGACTTCCTCGCGATCGACGTGTCGAGGCCAGTGGGGCCGGGCCTGGTGACTGTGCGGGTGAAGTACCGGGGGGTACTGACCCGGAAGGACGGAGCAGGGTTCTTTCAGGTTCGGGAAGGCGACCTCGATTACGCGTTCACCCACTTCGAGCCGTTGGATGCCCGCCGTGCGTTCCCCTGCTTCGACGAGCCGTCCTTCAAGGTCCCTTGGACGTTGTCGCTGACGGTGAAGAAAGACCAGCTCGCGTTCGCCAACACGCCCGTGAGCCAGGAAAGCGAGCAACCGGGAGGAATGAAGCGGGTCACCTTCAAGCCCTCGCCGCCGATGCCGAGCTACCTCGTCGCGTTTGCGGCGGGCCCCTTCGAGTGGGTCGATGCTGGGAAATGGGGCGCGAAGAAGACGCAGGTGGGAATCGTCGTGATGAAGGGCAAGTCCGGTTGGACGAAGGGC
>JANOHG010000960.1:0-1068 GCA_031406375.1 Archangiaceae bacterium
CAATCACAGTTTTGACGGGAGCTTTCCGCCACCGAAACCCTTCGTGGGCTCGGCAGTCACTTTGGGCGCGAAAGCCAATCATCGGGTGCAGTTGGGCCCCAGCAGTCTAACGGTAGGGGGTCTCGTGGCAGAGCAGCGCGAGTCCAAAATACAACCAACGCGTTTCGCGTTCCGCCCCTCGGCGACCCCTTTGCCCCACGTGCGCTACCAGCTTGGCCAGTCCTGCGTCTCCCGTCCGTCGGGAACAGCCAGAGCCAGTGCGCCTGAAGGATTTACTCATGAGCAGCATCCTGGTCATCAACGCTGCAGGCCGCGAGACGCGCGTCGCACTGGTGGAAAGTGGTCACATCGCCGAGTTTTATCTCGAGCGTAAGAAAGACAGAGGCATTGTCGGAAACATCTACAAAGGTCGGGTGACCCGGGTTCTTCCCGGCATGCAGGCCGCGTTTGTCGACGTTGGTCTAGATAAGGCCGCCTTTCTCTACGTCACCGACGTCTTTTACGACCCCGAGTTCTCGCGACAGCAGTTTGAGCTCACTGAAGGCGAGCACGACGAGCAACCCGAAGTTCCCGACCTTGACGCCGACGATCACGCGGCTGACCATGGGCAGAACATCGCCGTCGAAGAAGCACCACCGCCCGCGCCCAGTGCTCCTCACGAGTTCGAGATGCAGGAGCTTCCGCCGGGCGCGATTCCAGAGCCAAGTCCACCCGCAGAATTTCGTGCTGCGGAAGCAGCGGACGAAGCGGTGAATGGGCCGGTTATCGATGCGCCGGCTCCAACGGGCGCTGAGGTTATCGCCGCCGCCCTTGACGCTTCACACCCGGTGGGTGGCGGCCCAACTGGCGCGCAGGTTGTCGCTCAAGCGTTGGCCAACACGGGCGCCAGTCCTTTGGCGGGCGAGCGTCGCGCACCGCGGGACGACAAGCAGCGCGAAAGTCGCCACCGTGAGAAGAATCAGAAGCGAGAAGAGGTTCGCGCGCCCAGGAAATCGGCGCGGATCGAAGATCTGCTGAAAGTCGGCCAAGAAGTTCTGGTGCAGATCTCCAAGGACCCGATTGGCACCA
>JANOHG010000963.1:0-12261 GCA_031406375.1 Archangiaceae bacterium
AACGCCACGGCTCGCTTGCTGCTGGTAACCGCTGGGCGAAGGAGCGCGGGCGCCCCCCAGGCCTCCCCGGCTTGCGTTGCTGCTTCCTGAGCCCATGCTTAGACCCAGGCTCGAAGGTTGCACGGCTTGCTGCTTCTCTTCCTTGGGCTCATTGGGTGCTTGAGAAATCTGCTCGGTCTGATTCAACCCGAGCCGAGCCCCCTTCTCAGCGGCGGTGGTTGCTGCTGCCGTGGGGGGACTCGACGCGCTCTTCTTCTCGCCCCCTTTTGTTTCCTGAACGTAGGCACCGCGGGCGTTTGAAAAGTCTTGAACTGGCGACTCTCGTCGGGTCTTCGAGGTCTTCTGCGCCGCAGCGATTTCATTGCCCCGCTTTGACTGCTGCGTGCGTTGGTCTGTCGGGCCCTTCGTGTCGCCAAGCGCCTGGGTGTCACCCTCGTCGCTGTTCTTCGCGAGGGCCATCTCATCGCTTTCCTTCGCCCTTTTCTCGAACTCGCCCACCGCGACGGGCTTTTCGTCCGCTTGCCGAGGTTCCGCAGCGGCTGGAGGCTGAGCCTCTGCCACCTCCGACTTGCTCGGCTGCGGCTGCGCATCGAGCGCGGCAGTCTGCGCCGAAAGATCGAGCCCATCTTGGCTTTTGATCGCCACGACGGCGACGAGCGTGAGCGCACAGGCGCCCGCCAGCCCGGCGACCATTCGCTTCCACCAGGGCGCGCCAGCCCGAGGCGCCACAGAGGTGCGGGCTGCCGCTTGTTCGGCATAGGCGAGCAGCGACTCAAGTCCCTGAGTGGGCGCGGGCTCCTGCACCAACGCGCTCATCGTCGCGCGGACTGCGCGAATCTCGTCGAGCGCCTGCGTGCAGCGAACGCACGATTTGAGGTGCGATTCCACCGCGCTTGCCAAAGGGGCAGCCAGCTCGCCGTAGGCGAAGTCGAGGAGCTTGTCCTCATATTGGTGGATCGCGGTTGCCATCGTGCTTTTTTGGGGTGGCGCTCAGGCCACCGTTCTCCCTTCTGTCATTTCTCCGTCGACGCCCAACTCGGCCAGCTTCTTTCGCAGCCCTTCCAGCGCGTACCGCATTCGACTCTTCACCGTGTTTTCGTTAACGCCCGTCACGTCGGCAATCTCTTTGAATCCGATTCCGTGGTACTCGCGCAGCAAGAACACTTCGCGCTGCTCGTCGGGCAAAGAACAAAGCGCCTTTTCGAGCATCGGGCGCAACCGGGTATTGTGGGCGGCGCGATCTGGAGCAGCGCCTTCGACGTCCTGCACCATTTCGCCCAGCTCTCGGCCTTCTGCGTCACCGCCCACCGGCGCGTCCAGCGAATCGGTCTTTCGGTAAGCCTCCTTTCGCGCGCTGTCGACACAGAGATTCCTCGCAATGGTGAAGACCCAGGTCGTGAAGCGGGCCTTCGGTTGGTACTCACCTGCTGACCGCACAACTTTCAACCACGTCTCCTGAAGCAGGTCTTCGGCCCGCTGCCGGTGATTCGTGTAACGGAAAATGAAGTTGAAGACCGAGCCGCGGTGACGCGTGACGAGCGTAGAAAACGCCCTCGCGTCGCCCGACTTGAACGCGAGCATCAGCAGCTCATCGCTCGTTTGCGGTCCCAAACTTCATTCCCCGTTACACCTGGTTGAACGTGTGGCCGGTTGCGCTGATCTACTTTCGCAAACTTCGCCGGTAAGTCGCTAGAATGACAGGCGTTGCTACCCCTGTCACCAATCCCATTTGCAACAACAGCGGCAAAGGCAAGGGCCGCTGCAGGTGGATGAACAGCGTTCGCCCCAAAGCCAGTCCCAAAAGGATTCCGGTCGTGGTGCGCCACGGGTTGGAAAATGAATGGGGGTGGAAGCGGCCCCAGGCCCAATCGAAGAGCGCAGGCAACAGCAAACCAACCGAAACGGGGATGTCGAACGGGTGGACAAGCGGGGCGCGCCCCGCAAGCTGCAAAGCGATCGCACCGAAGAGAATCGGATAGGTGCCGAGGCATCGCGCACAGACGTGAACGCCGCCTATCTTCCAGGCCCGGTCGAGCTCTTCAGGGGGGTGATGAGAAAGCCAGAACATGGTCAGCGCAGAGAAGATTGACCCTCTGCGGCCAGCAGTCACGCAAAACTGGCTCGAGTGACTACTGAGCGACCGTGACAGGGCAGGCGGCGAAGTGGCCCGGGCCGACGGGCTGCAGCTGCGGAACCTCGCTGCGGCAGGTGGCGGTCGCAAAAGGGCAGCGGGGGTGAAACGGGCAGCCTGATGGGCGTCGCAGCCCCGACGGGGGCTCGCCCGAAACAGGCACGCGCTTGCCGCGGTCTAAAGGAGATCGCACGGGCAGCGAGGAGACCAGCGCGCGCGTGTAGGGATGCATCGGGTGGGTGAGTACCGCTTCAGTCGGGCCAAGCTCGACGATGCGACCTGCGTACATCACCGCCACGCGGGTCGACAGGTGAGCGACGACTTCGAGATCGTGCGAAATGAACAGGTAGGTGAGCGCGCGGGTGCGCTGAAGCTCGACGAGCAGGTTGACAATCTGCGCTTGCACCGAGACGTCGAGCGAGCTGACAGGCTCGTCGAGAACCAGAAACTCGGGCTCGACCGCCAGCGCCCGTGCGATGCAGATCCTCTGGCGTTGGCCGGCCGAGAATGAGTGAGGTCGACGCCGAGCCGAGTCTTTGGGGAGCCCCATCGTGTCGAGCAGAGCTTCGATCTGCTGGGTGCGTTCGCCGCCAAAGAGCGCCTGTCGAACCCCCAGCGCCTCGCTCAGCGTCTGACCGACGCTCATCCGCGGATCGAGCGCCGCGATCGGATCCTGGAAGACCAGCTGCATTCGCGGCCGCAGTTGCTTGAGCGCGGTGAAGCTCAGCCCTTCGAGCGCGATTGAATCGAAGCGAACCGAGCCCTGCTCGATCTTCACCAGCCGCAGCAGCGCGCGACCCAGGGAACTCTTGCCGCAGCCGCTTTCGCCGACCAGGCCCAGCGTCTCGCCGCGAAAAATCGACAGCGAGACGTCGTCGACCGCACGAATGCGCCCGGCCGAAGAGTCGTAGCCGACGCTGAGCGCCGTGGCCTGAACAAGAGCGTCAGTCACAGTGGATTGTGACAGGCGAAGCCGTCGCCGGAAGCCAGCACTGGCCTGACGTTCACGCAAAGAACGAGCGCGCGTGGACACCGGTCAGCAAAGCTACAGCCCTGCGCGCGGCTGCCGGGTGGGGGTACGATCCCAGCGATCGCCTCCAGCGATTTGCCGCGGGTAGCAAGGCCGGGACGCGCGGCCAGCAACGCGGCTGAGTAGGGGTGTCGCGGGTGCAGCAGCAGCTGATTGACCGGTGCCCGCTCGACCAGTCGGCCTGCGTACATGACGGCGACGTCGTCGCACGCCTCGGCAACGACTCCGAAGTCGTGGGTAATCAGCAGAATGGCGAGGCCGCGATTGAGCTTCAGTTCGCAGAGCAAAGCGAGGATTTGCGCCTGGACAGTGACATCGAGGGCGGTCGTCGGCTCATCGGCGATCAGCACTTTCGGATCGCAGGCGATCGCAGCGGCGATCAGCACCCGCTGGCGCATTCCCCCCGACAGCTGGTGCGGGTATGCGTCAAAGCGTTCATTCGCGTCGGCGATTCCCACTGCGCGCATCAAGTCGATCGCGCGGCTGCGGGTGGTTCGCCGGTCGAGCTTGAGATGAACCTTCAGCGTCTCGGCGATTTGAGCGCCGACAGTAAACACCGGATTCAAAGCCAGCGCCGGCTCTTGGAAAACCATCGCAATCTGCTTCCCGCGGTCGGCCGCCACCAGTGGGCGGCCAAGAAGCCGAACCTCGCCTCCGGTCACTTTGACGCCCTGCGGCAGTAACCCCATCACCGAAAATGCGGTCAACGATTTGCCGCAACCCGACTCGCCGACAAGCCCCAGCACCCGTCCTGCTGCGAGGGTAAACGAAACGTCATCGACGAGCGCGGGGCCAAAGGTTCGCGAAGTGACAAGCCGATCGACTTCCAGTAGCGCAGCCATTGCGCTCAGAGCTTTTCGAGTGCAGCGGTCAATGCGGCGTCATCGATGACGCCGCGCTGGACCAGCAAACGCAGCAACGCGGCGACCACAGTGCCAGCGGGAAGACCGCCGCTCTCGACCCGCGCGAGCAGCTCGATCAGCTGCGGGGTCAGCGTGTCGGTCTCGACCGTCTTCTCGAGCGCCTGCATCCAAGCAGGCAGCGCGAGTTCGGCGGGCGCCGAATCCTCAACCACCGGCAGTGGTTGGGGTGTGACAGGCGCCCCAGCAACCGCGACCACCCCTCCTTCCCGGTTTACAGCCACCCGCTTCAGCGCGATGCGCCCCAGCGTCGAGGGCCGACGAAGCGGCTCAAGCGAACGGTGCGGCTCGACCGGCACCTCGGGAGAAATCGCGAATGACGGGATGGGCGGCGGCTCGGGCGACACTGCTGGTTCCCCGACATCGATGTCTGCTTCCAGCAGCGGGGCGGTGTCGGCATCCACCAACGCAGCATGCTCGCCGGTGATTGGAAGCGGCTCGAGCGAAGGCGACGCGGTTTGCGCGCTAAAACGATCTGCCCCAAGTTCCCCAAGTGGAGCAGACAGCGCCTCGAAGCCGGTGAATTTCTGCTCGGGAACAGAATCGTGACGACCGATTTCGTCAGCCAGATCCGTCGACAGCGGCGCTTCCTCGGAAGACAAGCCAAGGTCGAGCGACCCGAACAACTCTTCGGCCGTGACCGACGCACTGCCCGAATTCAATCCATACGCGGGCACGGGAGAACGAATCGGCTCTGGAGCAGTGGCGACCATCGGGCCCGGATCCATCGCAACGCCGCCGCTATAATCGAACAGATCGCTCGCTTCGGTCGGCGAGCCAACCGGCGGCGACGGCTCGACCGCGGGCGGTGGCTCTGCGCTGAAGTCGAACGGCTCAAGCTCGACCGACGCTTCGGCCGCGTCGCCCCAGTCGGTCTTGGCTGCGTTGGCCGAGGCTTGCTCGGCGATGCCAAGCGGTTGGGGCTCGGGCGAACCACCGGCGAAACCGTCAATCGAAGGCAACTCGGCCTCCTCAACCGCTGGGCTCTCGACAGCAAACCAATCGACCTCGCCATCGCCGGGTGCAGGGGGCGGAACCTTGAACCCGTCGAACAAAAGCGAAGGAGTGCGGGTCGGCGCGACGGCAGCGTCAACGGGGAACAGAAAGTCGTTCGAATGTCCTTCAGCCAACGAGCGTTCGGCGGTGATGCCGGGGTCAACTGGCATCACCTCTTCATCGAGGGCCTCGCCCATCACGACAGGCTCTTCGAGGCTCTCACCCGAGAGGTCAGCGTGAACGCTCTCGATGTGGTCGACCGAAGCGATGTGAACAATCACCTCGCGATTGAGCTGCGCTCGAAGTTCATCGACGACGTCGACCAGCGTCGGGTCGGCGAGCGCAACGTGAACGCGGGTGGCGCCCCCGTCGCGGTCGAGTCGAAAGAGAACCAGCTTGTGGGAGCGCTGAAATTCCAGCGGAATCAGCTGGGACGCTTCGGGGTCGACGTACGACAGACTGGCGTAGGGCAAATGGTACTGAATCGCCAGCGCGTGGGCGAGCGCGGTTGCAGTGACCTTGGCCGTCGACAAGAGCATGTCGCCCAGGCGGCTGGGTTCTCCGGCGCTTTGATCCGAGAGCGCCAAGTCAACGTCTTCAGACGTCGCTGCGCCAGCCTCGATCAAGAGTTCGCCGAGCTTTCGCTTCATGGGCTGCCTACTTTCGAACCTTGGCAAGGTACTCCTCGCGCGAGAAGACCCCTTTCTCGATCAACAACTCAACCATTCCCTTCAGCGCGGCGACTTCTTTTCGCTGCGCGTCTTCGATGAGCACCAGCTGCTCAGCGGGCGACAAGGCCGCAACAAACGCGACCGGAGGCGCAGACTTTCCGGAAGCGGCGTGACGCGTCGTCATCGGGGGCCCGTCGTCGGGTTGGGAAGCCGTCGCCTCCTTCGATTTCGACACCTGACCTTGTTGCTGAATGACGGTGTTCCCCTGCGAATCGACGAACTTGAACGGCCCTTCGATGTCCGAGGCCTCAGCTTCCCCTTCGTAAAAGCGACCAAACGCGCGCGCGATTGACGTCCGGCCTGCGATTTGGGGAAGAATTCGGCAGCGAGAAACAGAACGAAGCGTGTCGATGTGACCTAAGTTTTGCGGCTCGGACATCGCGACCACCAACGTCTTGGCCTCATCGCGCAGCTGCAGCGGCAGCGCGCTCAAATCACGTGCGACTTGAGAAGGGATCTTCGCGCGCACGTGCGGCGGCACGCCCTGAATCGAGTCCAGGTTCACCGCGACCATGTTGAGTTGCTTGCTCAGCGCCTTGACCAACATCTCTTCGCTGAGGATGTTCATTCGCACCAGGATTTCTCCGAGCCTACCACCCCACTTCTGTTGCTCGTTCAGCGCGGCCGTCAACTGCTGCTGCGTCAGCACACTGGCTTTGAGCAGAAGATTTCCCAGCTTGATCGATGCCATTGAAGAACCGCGATTCTACTGAGTTACGTGCGGGGGTCGAGCAAACGCCTCAGGGCTTCTCCCATTTCCTGAAGCGCAAGTACGGTCGCGGCAATGCACGCGCCGGGGAAGATGGCCAGCCACCACGCACCGGGGTGGGTGAGGTAACGGTGTGCCTGAGTGAGCAGTTCGCCCCAGCTCGCGGTGGGAGGTGGCGCTCCTAGCCCGAGGAATGCGAGCGCGCTTTCGATAAGGATCGCCGAAGCCACCGCGAAGGTGGCGATGACGAGCACCGGAGAAAGCGCGTTGGGCAGGATGTGGGCTACGAGAATCCGGGTGTCGGATAGCCCCAGTGCGCGACTGGCGGTGATGAAGTCGAGGGTCTTGATCTTGAGCACTTCGGCGCGAACGAGTCGGGCGATGTCTGTCCACCGGGTGAAGCCAATTACCAGGACCAACGGCGCGAGGCTTCCGATGCGCAGCAGACCCAGCACCGCGAGCACGAAGAAGAGAGTCGGAAAGGTGATCATAATCTCGATGACCCGTGAGATGACCGCGTCGACGACGCCGCCGTAGTAGCCCGCAAGTCCTCCGAGCAGCAGGCCGATTACCACGCACAATGCGACCGAGAGCAGGCCGACGGTGAGGCTCACCCGCGCGCCGTGAATCAACCGCGCGAGCACGTCGCGACCCAACTCGTCGGTGCCGAGCCAATGAGCGCCGTCCGGGCCCCAGGGGGGCGGCGTGGTTCGAACGACTGCGTCGACTGCGAAGGTCTGGTTCGGACCCCATCGCACCGGGGTTCGCCAGATCCACTCGGCCTTCTCGCCTAACGACTGCTGGGTCGCGCCGCGCATCGACAGGGGCCGGGTGAACGTCGGCAGCCAGTGGGTCTGACCTTCGACGCGCACCGCGAGGGGAAGATCTGACGCCAGCAGGTCAGCGGCGATCGCCGTCGCGATCAACGAGCCCACCATTGCCAATGCCAGTCGCCCGCGCAGCCCGATTCGGCGATCGCGCATCACGCCTGTCCGCCGACGCGGATTCGCGGATCCACCAGCCCATAAAGAAGATCGGCAAACAGCATCGAGATCATCGTCACCAGCGCAGCGAGGGTGCAGATGGCCATCACCACCGGAAAGTCGCGCAGGGCGATCGACTCGAAGGCAAGCAACCCCATTCCGCTGATTCCAAACACGCGCTCGACCACCACGCTGCCGCCGATAAGGTGCGGCAACGAGGTGCCGAGCAGCGTCACCACGGGCAAAAGGCTGTTGCGCAGGGCGTGGTGAAAGGTCACCCGCCGCTCGGGGATGCCCCGGGCTCGGGCGGCGCGCACGTAGTCCTGCGCGAGCGCTTCAAGCATCGCAGTGCGAACCTGCCTGCTGACGACTGCGAGCGTCGGGTAGCTCAAACAGAACACCGGCAACACGAGGTGCCAGGCGATGTCGAGGATGCGAGCGAGGATCGGCAGGCTCTTTGCGTCCGCGGATTCAAGACCCTGAAACGGAAAAATGTGGCCCAGCAGCAACAACAGCATCACCGCCACCCAGAACGTCGGCATCGCGTAGAGCAGGTGAAGCGACAGGCTGATCATCCCCCGAACGGAAGAGCGCGGGCGTACGGCGGCGTGCACTCCAATCGGAATCGCGAGCAGATACGCCACGAGCAAAGAGACCACCGAAAGCAACAGCGTCGGCGGCAGCGCTTCGGCAAGCTTCTGCGAAACCAGCCGGTGATCCTGCAGCGATCGGCCGAAGTCGAAGGTGAGGATCTTCTTCAACCACCGTGCGTATTGAATAGGCAGCGGCAAGTCGAGCCCGTGTGCGTCGCGAAACGCCATGCTGGCGACCATCGAGCCTTGGGCCCCGGAAGCGAACTCGGTGTCCAGCTGAAGGGGATCGCCAGGCGCGAGGTGCGAGATCGCAAAGGTGAGCATCGTAATGCCGAAGAACGTCGGCACCATTTGCAGCAGCCGGCGCACCAGGTACTTCCGCATTGCTATTGGCCGGGGGGCTTTGCGTTTGAGGGCAGCAGCCAGACCTTGCTCAGCTCATACCAGATCAGCGAGGGACGAATGCCCCGGACGTGGGTCTTTACCGCGTCGAGCGTCGGCCGATTGGTGAGGAAAGTGTACGGCTGATCCGCATAGATCACCGCGTGGAGTTCACGCTCGAGCCCTAACCGTACGGCGTCGTCGAAGGTCACCCGGATGCGATCCATCAGCGCGTCAGCGCGCTTGCTGTTGTACGAGACGAAGTTGCTGCCGGTGACCCTTTGACTCGAGTGGAAGATCTGAAAGTGATCCGAAACCGAGTCGTTGTTGTTCCAGCCGAGACTGGCAGCGTCGAAGTCGTGGGCGCGCAGCCGGCCGACATATTGGGAAGTGTCGACCTTCTCGACGTCCATCTCGATGCCCACCTTCTTGAACTCTTCCTGCAGCAGCGGCACCAGCTTGTTTATCTTTACCGAGTGCGGAGCGGCGAGAAAGGTGAAGCGAAACGGGGCGCCGTCTTTGTCGAGCACACCGTCGCCGGTATGGTCTTCCCACCCTGCCGACTTGAGCAGCTCGACTGCCGCGACAGGGTCATGAGCTATCTGCACCACTGTCGGATCGCACGAGGAAGAGGATCGGTAAAACGGACAGATCGTCGGCAGCTCGAGGTTCATGTCGATGTTCTTCGCCACCTTTTCTGCGGGGTACAGCATCGCGAGCGCACGGCGGACCCGAACGTCGGCGAAGAAGGGGCGTTCTTGGTTCCAGCCGATCCAGGTGTAGTAGTTCTCGACGAAGTTGATCCGGTGGTAGCCCTTGATTGCCCAAGCGTTCGCGGCACTGGCTGTCTCGAGCGAGCGCCATACCGAGGGTGGAATCCGGGTCATCAAATCGAACTCGCCGCGTTCCCACAGCTGGCTTGCGACCGTGTCGTCTTTGACAAAGCGAATGACAACGCTGTCGAGGAAGGCCTTGGGGCCCCAGTAATCGTCATTGCGCGTCATGGTGACTGCCTTTCCAGTCTCCCACGACGCGAAACGAAAGGGCCCCGTACCAATCGGAGCGCGGTTGATTGCCAAGGTGTTGAAGTCGCCCTTCAACGCCGACGCCGGTAAGATTGGCACTCCAGTGAGCACGTTGCGCACGTAAAGGAAGTGGACCGTCTTGGTGGTGACGACGATCGTGTATTCATCGGGCGCGGCCAAGGTCACGCCGGGAAAGCCGCTGCGAAGCGCGCTGGTGAGGTTCGTCGGCAAAAGCACCGCGTCGTAGGTCGCCTTGACATCCTTGCTGGTGAACTTGTCGCCGTTGTGAAACTTGACGCCTTGGCGCAGCTTGATGGTGAGGGTCAGGTGATCGGCGCTCTCTTCCCAGCTCTCGGCCAGCAGCGGCTTGAGGGTGTACAGCGGGTGAGTCGCGCGATCAGGCACCGCCAGCGTCTCGTAGATTGTGCCGACGGTGTAGCGGGTCATCATCCCTTCGACCTGCTGATCATGAATCCGGTTGAGGCCCAGAGGCTCGGTCGCAATCCGAATGGTCAAGGTGCCTCCATTGACAGGAGTACCTTCTTGCACTTCCGCCGGCAGCGCGCCTTTCATCCAAGCGATGGTGGGTGTGGGCGGCCGTTCAACAGACGGCGGCTCGACGGGCTTCGTCGTTTCTTTACAGCCAAGCAACCAGACAGCGAGCGCAAACAGAACGAAGAAGCGGGCAGTCATAAGTTCGAAGCCTCGCGCGGAACACCCAACGCATCCACTTCTATAGAAGACCGATAAGGCCGACATTGCGTCAGGGCAAGCCTGTCGCGAGAGGAAGGAGGAAGCCGATGTGACCTGAAACTCGCGGAAGAAGCCGTCTCGAGGTCCCGCGTTCGCTGCTGGGCACGGACCAGGCAGACGTCTTCGTGGGCGGAAAGGCGTTCAAGGATTTGGTGACGCCTCAGCTGGCGCAGATCAAGAAATCGAACACCTTCGTGTACAAAATCGAAGGAGGCCCACGGGCGAAGCTTGCTGCAGGATCGAAGTCAGGGTGGGTCGCTGCGACAGTGACGTTGCGGGTTGGCGAGGGAAAGAAGGCCCGAACGTTGGTGCCATTTCGTGCGCTGTGGATCTACGCCGATGAAAAAGGCGTGTGGAATTTGGTGTCAGATCATCAGTCGCTGGGCTTGAAGGCGGAACAGCGGACTGCGACCCGCCAAGAACCTGCGCCCGGCGCGGATGCCGGCACGCGGTGACGACTCGTTTGCCTTGAGCTCCGCTCGGGAAGAACGGAAGCAATGATCTAGAACGCGATTCCGACTTCGAGCAGCGTCAAGCCCACCCGTGGCCCGACTGAAAGGAAGTCGCTGCCCACCCCGCCGCTGATCTCGAGTGCTGAGATCGTCCACCTGCCCGTGGCGAACCGCAACAGCGCCACCGAAGCGGTGAGCCCGACCGTTGGCCCCCGGGGCGGAAGGCGCGCTGCAACCGAGAAGTCGAGGCTGCCGCCAAACCCAAACTCGAGATCGACCCGAACCATCGGAGACCATCGTCCGGCTCGCTGCCAGCCGCCGCCCGCTCGAACGAGCCCGACCACACCGAGCCCGAACAGAGTGGCAATGTCGGCTTGAACCAGCCATTGCTCGTCAAAGACGAGGCGCGCGCCGACCCCGCCACCGAGGCCAAGCTGGGTGCGAGACGGATTGAGGGAGAGGCTGCCTCCCGCTCGCACCGTCGCACTCAGCGATGGCTGCGCACTCGCCAAAGCAGAAGTCATCAGCGCCACGCCAAGGAATGTGCGCATGATTAACGGTCCGCCCAGGCGACGGTGGCCATTACCGCGATGCGTGTCACGCCGGCGAAAAACTCGGGGTCGAGGGTCTCGGGGAGGTCGCTTGGCAAGTCATAGTGTGGATTGCGGAAGTTGGTGGTGTCGGTGAGAAAGACCGCGCTTTGGCCCGAGCGCCAAAAGGCTGCGTGGTCGCTCCGCATCAAGTTCGATGTCAGAGGGCCATCGCCCGTTCCTGGCGCGACGATGCCCTGAACCGGAACGGTGCCTTCGGAGCTGCGGGCTGCTTCGATCAAGTCCTGCAGATGGCTGCGGGAAGCGTCGTTTGCGATACCGGCGATGAAGTCGGCGGTGGAAGGCAGGGGGAACCCTGGCAAGCTCTTCTGGGATCCCTCAGTGCGATCGCGGTAGGCGACGCTGTCCAAGATCAGCGCCACTCCGACCCGCGCGCCCGCGGCTACAAAACGATCGCTCCCAATTTTGCCGATCTCTTCCTTGTCAAAAGCGACGAAGCGCACGGTGCGGCGCAACGGGTGGATCGACACCAGTCGGGCGATCTCGAGCATCGCCGCAACCCCACTGGTGTTGTCGTCTGCGCCAGCCCAGAACGCGTCGTAGTGCGCCCCCACCAGAACGACTTCGTCGGGCAAGGCAGTGCCGCGAATCTCACCGACGATATTGACTGTCTCGGGCGCCTGGGTGTCGACCTGCTTGGTGACCGTAAATCCGAGCTGCGCAAAGCGCGCCCTCACCATTTCTCCGGCCGCGCCGTTGCTCAGGTTGTGCCATCGATCGTTGGGATCATTGGTCTCACGCCCGACATATTTCACGTCGTTGAGGTGCAGCTGCGCGAGCGTTTCCACGTCGCGCATCAATGCCGCTTGGTCGACCTGAGCCGCGGCGCGACGTCCCTGTTCAAGCGACTCCGCAGTCAGCGTCGACGGCGGTGCGCAGCTGACCAGCCAGACCGAGATAGAAAGAATTGCGACCTTTCTTCGAGATGGGCCGATGGTTTGCAGAG
>JANOHG010001000.1:0-1275 GCA_031406375.1 Archangiaceae bacterium
GATCAGCACGGAGCAAAGCCCGACGACGTGGGGTACCTCGACGCGGTCCTTGATGATGCGATCGCAAGGTATCCGATCGATCCTCAACGGGTGTTCCTCGCCGGCGTGTCCAACGGGGCCTTCATGGCGCAGCGGTACGCCTGCGATCGCGCGCAGCGGGTGCGGGGCTTCGCGAGTGTCTCGGGTTCTTTGTCGGAAAAGCTGAGCGCCTGCCAGCCTGCCAAGAGCGTGGCGGCGCTGCTGATTCACGGCGATGCCGATGAGGTCATTGGCTACCACGGGGGAACCAGCCTGATCGGCACCGCCTCGCGCTACACCTCTGCCCAAGTTGCGGCGCAATTCTGGGCGACACGCGCGGCTGCGACATCGAACGCGATGACGGATTCGAATGTCCAACGGTGGTCGGGTGGAAACGTTCCGGTCGAGCTGTGGACGATGCGCGGCGAAGGCCATTCCATTCCGCGATCGGCGGGGTTGCCGAAGCGAATCGCCGCGTTCTTCGAGGCGGTCGCTCAGCACGCCGACGCTGGGCCTTGAGGCGCTTTTAACTGAACAGCGAGACCGCGTTGCGGCCTCCCGCTTTCGCTCGGTACATCGCCCTATCCGCCGCCTCGAGCAGCCCAAACGCGGTCAAAGCGTGATCGGGAAAGCTCGCCGCGCCCAACGAGACGCTCAGCGAAATGGGCTCTCCTCCTCCAACATCGAAGGTCCGCATCCGAAACGCCTCGAGAACCCGCTGGCCCGCGACCAGCGCACCCGAAGGCCCCGTTTCCAGCAGCAGCACCGCGAACTCATCGCCGCCATAGCGAAACGCCGAGTCGACGCCGCGGGCCGACTCGACCAGCACCTCACCGACCAGCTTGAGCGCTTTACTGCCAGCCAGATGACCCCGGGTGTCGTTCACCTTCTTGAAATGATCGACGTCGATGAACAACAAAGAGATCGGACGGCCGAACCGCTGGCAGCGCTTCACTTCCGCGTCGAGCTCGCTGTTCAACTTCCGAGCGTTGTAGAGACCGGTGTGCTCGTCGACCTGGGTCAATTCCTGGACGCGCTTGAAGTTGCGAGCGTTGTCGATCGCGATCGCCGCAAAGTCAGCGATGGCGGAAGCGGCACGAAGATCGTCTTCGGTGAACATCGTCGCATTGGCGCCATTGACCAGCTCGAGCACCCCCAATACCAGCCCGCGAGACAGCAGCGGCACCGCCAGCGCCGACTGGGTTCGCAACCACATCTATTCGTCGAAGCGCGGCGCAAAATCCGGATCCTGATGTA
>JANOHG010001003.1:0-2744 GCA_031406375.1 Archangiaceae bacterium
GAGCTCGTTGAAGTCAGGCAAGACGACGTTGGTGAGAATCGCGGGCTTCCGCGCAGGACTGCGCAGCTCGTCGCGCATCTTGAAACCCGTAATCGCAGGGTTGTTGGTTGGGAAAAGCGGCGCGGCTGTCGACGAGAGCAACCGAACCCAGTCGTAGACCTGATTGACGTGGAAGAACGCGTGAACTTCGGCGAACTCATCGCTGTGCGACAGATCCGACTGAATGGCCGGCCCAACTTTGCCTGCGGTGACGATTGGAGGGTCGATGGGCGGGTAGACGTAGGTGCCCGAACCATGAATCGCCACGGCGTTGGTGGCTCGCTGCAGTCGGTCGCACAAGGGCACGTCATAGTTAATCGTGACCGGCTGGCCGCCGATGGGCACCGTCATCATTCCGGTCACGCGGTTCGGCCCCGCATCCGGGCCAGTGCTGCAATCTTTGTTCGGGCAGCAGTTGAACGCTGTCAGCTGGGTTCCGTTCAGGTAGCCGCCGGCGTCTGCCATCACCATCGAGCCGCCATCGGGGTGGGTGAGTGAGACGTCGACCGTTGGCTGTACCCCGACGCCCGCATCGAGGCCTCCCGGGCTCGTGGTGTAGACCTTGGCATCCCCCGCAGCGTGAAAGACCCGGTTCTGCTTCCACAGCACCTCGCCGGTAGTCGCATCAATCGCGACGTACCAATTCTCAGCTTGGTTCAGCGTTGGCACCGTCGTGAGGTAGCCAGCGTGAGCGTCGGCTCCAAGGGGGAAGATTTCCCGTCGCGCGCCGCCATAGGGCTTACCGGTTTTTTGCAGCAGCGCCATTGGAATCGCCTTGGACGCACGCGCCAGCGCTTCGTCCGCGTCGATCGTCCACGCCATCACCGACTTCTCGAACGGGAGCACACTGGATGAAACCATCGTCACCCGTCGCTGCGCGTCGATCGTCACCACCACCTGCGCGCCATACACATCGACCCCATCGACTTGCTGCTGCAGTCGCACCGCTGCGCCAAAACGCGTGCCGTGGGTCGTTACGTTTCTTAAACTTGAGTTCGCGGGCAGGCCGAGCGCGCCGCGCTGCGCCATCGCCCAAGCCCATGCAGCAGCAGACAACTCGCCAGACAGCGGCTCGGACAGCGTGCCGATTGAGAGCTTCACCTGCCCGGTGTCGGGCGAGATCAGCTGGTGGGAAATCGAAGGTTGAAACCCGGTGGTAACTCCGAGAATCGAGGCGGCAACGAGGAGCGAAGTGAGCATGGCTTTGAGTCTCGAATGGGGGTTAACCGGCCTTCCAACCCATTGAAGCGCGCGGACACTACCAGTAAATGTCTGAATGAAAAGAACAGCTCTTCGAACAGGAAAGACGATGACCAACAAACTTCGCTGTGGGTTGATTGGGGCCACCGGCCTCGCCGGCCAGCAGTTCGTTTCGGCGCTCCAGAATCACCCGCTCTTTACCCTCACCGCCCTCGCAGCCAGCCCCCGCAGTGCTGGAAAGTCGTACGCCGACGCTCTGAGGGCTCCCAACGGAATGATGGGGTGGTTTCTTACCGAGCAGCTGCCGCCCGAGATCGCAAAGATGAGGGTGGTCGCAGGTTCCGAGCTGACCACGCGCGATCTCGACCTGGTTTTTTCGGCCGTCGAGGCCGATGTCGCGCGCGAGCTCGAGCCCAGGCTCGCCAAGGACATTCCGGTCATCTCGGCCGCCAGCGCGTTTCGCTATGACGATGACGTGCCGCTGATCATCCCTCCGGTCAACGCCGACCATTCGGCGATGATTCGCGCGCAGCAAACCGGGCGAAACATCAAAGGCTTCATTGCGCCCATTCCCAACTGCACCACCACAGGGCTCGCGATCACGCTTGCTCCTCTGGAAGCGGCGTTCGGAGTTCAAGCGGTGATGATGACCTCGATGCAGGCCGTCTCTGGTGCGGGTCGTTCTCCCGGGGTCCCCGCGCTCGATGTGCTCGACAACGTGGTGCCCCACATCAGCAAGGAAGAGCACAAGGTCGAAGTTGAAACGAAGAAGATTCTCGGCGCCGCAAACAAGCCTCATGGGCTGAAGGTGTCGAGCACCTGCACCCGCGTCGCGGTGCTCGAAGGGCACACCGAAGCCGCCTTCGTGAGCCTGAAGAAGAAGGCCTCGGTGCAGGACGTCGCCACGGCGATGCGGGAATGGAAGGGTCACGAAGCGACCTGGGGGCTGCCGTCGTCACCCCCCCGGTGGATAGAGGTGCTCGATGATCCGTTTCGCCCCCAGCCCAGATTGGATCGCGACGTTCACGGAGGCATGGCGACCAGCGTGGGAAGAATCCGTGAAGACGGTGTGCTCGAGAACGGCGTGAAGTACGTGCTCGTCTCTCACAACACCAAAATGGGCGCGGCAAAGGGCGCGGTGCTGTTAGCCGAGCTACTGAAGGTGCAGGGTTTTGTTGGCCCTCACGCGGGTTGATCAGCTAAGAGCCAGCGCCTTTTCCAAGTCTTCGAAGGAGAGAAGCAGCCATGGCGTACGTCGTTGCCGAGCCCTGCATCAAGTGCAAGTACACCGACTGTGTCGAGGTGTGCCCCGTCAACTGCTTCTACGAAGGGCCCAACTTCCTCGTCATTCATCCTGACGAGTGCATCGACTGCGGCGCGTGCGAGCCGGTGTGCCCGACGAAGGCGATCTTCCCCGAGTCCGATCTCCCCGAAAAGTGGTCCGAGTTCAAAGCGCTGAACAACGAGTACTCGGGCAAGTGGCCGAACATCGCCGAGAAGAAGGG